>JAYUNL010000126.1:0-57600 GCA_043761745.1 Rhodocyclaceae bacterium | reverse complement strand
GCGCCACCCCAACAGAGTGCTTGCCCTTCTTGGGAAATCCGGTGTCGTCGATGATCCAGTAGCAACCACTGTCGAGCCCCAACGATGGCAATACCCAGTCGCGCACACCCGCCATAACGATTGCATCAGACCAATCGGACTTGGCGACAAAGTGATGCAGCGCCTGGTGGCGTGCGCTGACGTGAAGAGGATCCATGCGCGCCGCCATGGGTTCGATACTCTTGCGTGATAGCGGCAGCATCAGTCCCGTGCAATATCCGCTCAATCCTGCGTGGCGATCGGCATGGCCAAGCCCTTGGCACAAATGGGCAACGTATCGATTAAACTCATCGGATATGCCCATCGCGTTCTCCACAAAATAGGCTGCTTTAATGATAGCATAGTTTGTGACACAGTAAGACTAGTAAGTCCGACATGCTCGCCGCATTGCACGCAGAATGAGAATCGCCAAATCAGTAGTGTCCGGTTAAAGCGAGCTCCATGAGCTTGAAACCACGAACTGAAGCGGCATTCGGAGGTTTTTCGGGTGTCTCCGATTTGAACGGCGGATTGCTGATGAGGCAGTCTTCTGGCCTTGCTTTCGCCGGAGACGCCGATGAACCTCGGCAAGACGTTGTTCGCCCAACTCATGGGCTTTTTGCCATGGAAGACTTTTCATCGCATCGTCGATGAATAAAGTGAATAACGGGGCCAGCGTCGAATGGCACTTACTTAAGCCAAAATGTAGGGTGGGTTAGCGTTTTTTGCGCATACGACTCCGCATGGGCTTTAGCCCATAGCGGATCGGAGTACCCTTGTGGTGTAACCCACCAAGCGTTGCGCAGCAACACAACGCACTTTTTAATGAGTGCCTAGCGGCATATCTGGCGGGTTACGGCACAAACGGCGTGCCTAACCCACCCTACATCGAATATGGATCCGCTTAAGTAAGCGCCATTCGGGCCAGCGTCAATTTTCTAGCATGAGGAAAACGCCGCGCATTGCGGCGTTTTTATTTTCGGCTGGCTCCATCAGTGTGACGGTGGCACGTAACCTTGAATGTCATCAGTACCCCCGCCGAAGAAATGCTTCTCCATTTGTTCCGCCAGATATTTGCGGGCTTTGGCGTCGGCCAGACTCAGGCGGTTTTCGTTGATGAGCATGGTCTGGAATTTGATCCAGCCTTGCCAGGCTTCTTTGGAGACGTTTTCAAAAATGCGCTTGCCGAGTTCGCCTGGCACCGGCGGAAAATCCAAGCCTTCCGCCTCGCGGCCCAGTTTGACGCAATTCACGGTGCGTGCCATGTCTGATCCTTTCCGTCACGAGAGGGTCGCATTTTAGCCCAAACACCTGCTGCGGTCAGTGCAACGTGGAGTCGTGGAACACCGCCCAACGGTTCTTGCCGCTCAGCTTGGCTTGATACATGGCACTGTCGGCGCGAGCAATGATGTCTTCGCCGCTCAAGGCGTGTTGCGGATACAGCGCGATGCCCAGGCTGGCGGTAAGCTTGACGTCGCGACCGTTGAAGACGAAGCGCATTTCGGAAATTTTCGCGCCAACGCGACGCGCCAAGCCCACCATTTCTTCTTCGCTGGTATCCGGCGCCAGCACGGCAAATTCGTCGCCGCCGACGCGGAAGAAAATTTCATTGCGACGGATAGTCGAGGCAACGGCCGCGGCCAGGGTGATCAGCACGGTGTCGCCGGCCTGATGACCGAACTCGTCGTTGATGGGCTTGAAGCCATCGAGGTCTATGGCGAGCAAGCCCGCCTGGGCCTTGCGCCGCGAGGCATCCGCGATGATGCGATCCAGTTCTTCATGAAAGCGCCGACGATTGTAGAGATTGGTGAGCGGATCGCGCTCGGCGAGATGCAACAGTTCTGCTTCCAGTTTCTTTTGGTGGGTAACGTCTTCGTATATCCATACGCGGCCGATGTACTGGCCTTGTTTGGGGCCGGGCACCAGCGCCGAAATATCGGTGATAGTGCGGCCATCGCGCAGGGCGATTTCAAAGGGCTCGCTGATGCCGCTGCCAGCCACCACCTCTTCAATATGGCGACGGTAGGACGGGTCGTCGCCACGCAATAGCGCCGTGCGATCAAGCAAGGCGCTATCACGCAAGCCCCCCATGTTTTCTTCTTCGGCGATATTCCAGACGCGTCGACAGGCTTTATTAACGTAGATGATGCGACGGCTGCTATCGACGAACAGCACGCCGACTTTCATCACGTTGAGCAGCGCTTCCAGACGCGAGCGTTCTTCGTTGCTGTGCGTCAGGTAGTACTCCTTCAGCGCTTGGGCGCGGCGCAGCTCGACCACGGTGTCGAGCAGTTTCAGTTCCGCTTCTTTGCGACTCTGGATTTCGTCCGCCGAAACGCGCAAGCCGAGATACTCATTGGTAGCGCTATAAATCGGCTGCCAGTTGAGCACCACCCAGATGATGGAGCCGTCTTTGCGCTTCAAGCGCACCTCGAAATTGTCGCCGGTGCTGCCGCGCAGCGCTTTCAGCGCCACGTCGCGGGCGTGTTTTCGGTCCTTCTCGAACACCAGCATGTCAACCAGGCTGACCGAAAGCAGGCATTCCATAGGCGTGTAGCCGGTGACGCGTTCGACCGAGCGGTTCATCCAGATCAGCCGGCCTTGCGGATTGAACCAGGCCTCGACACCATAGGTGAAGTCGGCGATGGCATGGAAGCGCGCCTCGCTTTTCTTCAAGGCATCGACACGCTCGTCCAGCGCTTGCACCATGCGGTTGAAGGTGCGCGTGAGATCGCCGATCTCATCATTGGTATTCACCGGCAGCCGCACGGTGACTTCGCCGCCTTCCAGCGCCACCACGCCGCGCTGCAACTGGCGCAAGTCTCGCGTCAGCCAGTAGCCAATCGCCGAGAGTAGTAGCACCGTTAGCACAAACGCCACCAGGCCGATGGCGACGCTTTGCCAGAACAACTGCTCGGCGGCGCGACGCGCGAATTCCACGTTAATGCCGAAATGCAGCTCGCCCAGAGGACCCTCGCCGTAGACGATAGGAACCATGCCATCCAGTCGGTTCGCGCCAGCGGGCAATTTCGCGGGATCGTCTATAGGCGGCGGTAGCGCCTTGCCTTCCGGCCAGCCCACCGATACAACGACCCGCTTGTTGGTATCCATCAGGACAAGATAAACCAGCCCCTTGTCGTGATGCAGCCGCTGCACCAATTGTTGCATTGCTGCGATATCGCCGTGGGCCATGGCCCCGGCGAACGCCGAATTGAATAATTCCTGCAAGCCACCCACGCGCTGGCTCTCGCGGTCGGCAAGTGACGATCCCATCAGACGTACGCTATTCGCGATCAGCGCCGTCAGCATCAGCAACAAGACAATGCTAGCGGCAGCCACCATGCGGAAGCGCAAGGAGCGTGTCAAGGTCTTAAGTGGCTCGAGCATGGCGTTAAGTGGTTATCGTTGGGTGCTAGCGTCTAAAGAGACTTCACTAAAACCTTGGAGCGACGTTGCCAGTTGTACAACTCGCGCTTCTCGACAGGCAGCACATCGGGCCCGGATTCCTTGAAATCGCGTTCGATGAACCAGTGCGCCGTACGCGTCGTCAGCACAAACAACTGCTTGAAGCCGGCTTTGCGGGCGCGCGCTTCCATGTGGCTGAGCAATTGCTCGCCATAGCCGGCGCGGCGATACTCGGGGCTGACGGCCAGGCACGCCAACTCCGCCAACTCGTCCTTGTTAAATGGATAGAGCGCGGCGCAAGCCAGCACCATGCCGTCATGCTCCAGCACAGAAAAGCGCGTGATTTCCTTTTCCAGCAACTCGCGGCCGCGCCGTACCAGCGTGCCATCGGCTTCGAGCGGCCCGATAATGCCGATGATGGCGCCCACATCGTCCGGCGTCGCTTCGCGAACGCCGACCAAGGCATCGCGCGTAATCACGGTGCCGACGCCGCTACGGGTGAACAGCTCAAGGAGCAAGCCGCCGTCGACGTCGCGATCGATAAGATGAGCGCGCTTCACACCAGAATGGCAAGCGCGCACGCAGCCAGGCAGATAGAGGCCCAAATCCTCGGTAAGGCGCTTGGGCTTTTTCAGCACCTCCTCGGCCTCATCGGCGGTGAGTTCTTCGATCAGCGCACCATTGGCATCAGTGACGCCTGGCGCGTCGCAGAGGAAAATCAGCTTCTCGGCCTTGACAGCAATGGCAACGGCCTCGGCCACCTCTTCCATGCTCAGATTGAAAATCTCGCCTGTAGGTGACACGCCCATTGGACTGATCAGCACAACATTTTCCTGGTCGAGGTCGGCGTTGATTTCCTCCGCCATGACTTTGCGCACCGCGCCTGTGTATTGGTAATCGATACCATCGACCACGCCCACCGGCTTGGCGGTGATGAAGTTGCCGCCGGTAACGCGCATGTACGCGCCGGCCATGGGCGTATTCGGGAGCCCTTGGGAGAGCAGGGCTTCGATCTCCATGCGCGTCACACCCATCGCCGCCTTGACGCATTCCAGCGCCTCGACATCCGTCACGCGCAGCCCCTTGTGATAGCGCGCTTTGAGATTGCGCCGCGCAAGCTCGGCTTCGATTTGCGGCCGCGCGCCATGCACCAGCACCAAGCGTATACCCAGTGCCGCGAGCAGATTGCAGTCTTGCGCAAGAGCCTGCGCAAGAGTGCCCATGGCCACCTCTCCGGCAAAGCCGATGACGAAGGTGCGACCGCCGAAAGCGTGGATATAGGGTGCCGCCTGGCGAAACCAGGCAACGAATTGGCGTGTTAAATCAGTAGAGGTCATGGTTTAATTAATTTGCAAAAGCAAGTGCATGTTTTGATATGAGTTTAGCCCATGACGCCGGACTAATGCGTGAATATTTCACGACATCCTCACCGTCACACCGCCAGGAACCGCCGTTCGTCCGGTAACCGGGTGACGTCAGACTTTCATGCGCGCTTCGAGGCTGTCGCACAAGGTCTTCAGCACTTTGATGCGCGCGTAATATTTGTCGTTGGCCTCGACCAGCGTCCACGGCGAAGTTTCAGTGCTGGTGCGATCGATCATGTCGCAAATGGCACGCTCGTAGTCGTCCCACTTCTTGCGATTACGCCAATCGTCATCGGTGATCTTGAAGCGTTTGAAGCGCGTTTTCTCGCGCTCCTTGAAGCGTCGCAACTGCTCCTCCGGCGTAATGGCAAGCCAGAACTTCACCACCACTGCGCCAAAGCGCACCAGTTGGTCCTCGAAGTCGTTGATCTCGGCATAAGCGCGCATCCAGTCGTTCTCCTGGCAAAAACCTTCGACCCGCTCCACCAGTACGCGGCCGTACCAGGAGCGGTCAAACATGGCGACGCGCCCCGTCTGCGGAATGTGCCGCCAGAAGCGCCACATATATGGCTGAGCGCGCTCCTCTTCGGTGGGCGCAGCGACGGGCGTGACTTGAAAATGCCGCGCATCCAGGGCGCCGGTGACGCGCCGTATGCTGCCGCCCTTGCCCGCTGCATCATTGCCTTCGAAGACGACAATCAGCGAACGCTGCTTGAACTCCGGCCGACGCGTGAGCAGCGCCAGCCGGCCCTGGTATTTTTCCAGATCGCGCTCAAAACGTTTTTTGTCGATCTTCTGCGACATATCCAGCGAATTGATGATGTCACGATTGTCGATGGCGGGCGGCAGGGGCGCCGCCGTGTTGCGCGGCCGCCAGCCGCGCTCCATCTCGATGGTGACGCGCTTGCGGATCGCGCCCAGCAGGGTCTTGGCCACCGTCAGCGAGCGATAGCGTTCATCGGCGCCGGCGACAACAATCCACGGTGCGTGGCCGGTGCTGGTCTGGCGCAGCACATGTTCCGACACTGCGCGGAAGCGGTCATATTGCTTGTACTCGCGCCACTCAGTCTTGGTGACGCGCCAACGGGTTTCCGGGTTTTTCTCCAGCGCCTTGAGGCGCATGGCCTGCTGCTCCTTGGAAATATGAAACCAGAACTTGAGGATCAGCGTCCCCTCCTGCGCCAGCATTTCCTCGAAGCGGTTGATCTCGTCGAGCCGCCCATCAAGCTCGGCAACCTTGCAGCGCTTGGCAACACGATCGAGGATCGGATCCGTATACCAATTGCCGAAGAGGATGCCGATCTTGCCTTTGGGCGGCAGCGCGCGCCAGCAACGCCACATCAAAGGTCGTTCGCGCTCCTCATCGGAAGGCGGCGGGAAGGCGTGGGTCTGGATGTGGCGCGGGTCCATCCAGGCGTTGAGCAGGTTGACCGTCTCACCCTTGCCGGCGCCATCCACACCGTTGATGAGGATGATGACCGGGAATTTTTTCAGCTCACCCATATCGAACTGTGCATCAAGCAAATCTGCCCGCAGCTTGGGCACTTCCTTGCTCCAGGTCGCTTTGTTGATCTGGTGTTCCAGTTCTGCTGATTCGAACATTTCACGTTTCCTCAAAGATCGCCATGCAAGGCCGCCAGCGCCGCCAAGGCCGCCAGGCCGGCGGTTTCCGTGCGCAGCACGCGTGAACCCAGCGACACGGGCTCAAAACCGCAAGCCAGCGCCGCCACCACCTCTTCTTCCGTCCAGCCGCCCTCGGGGCCGATAAGCAGGGTTACCCCCATCGTCGTTCGCTCTGCCTTCATGAGCGCACCCAAGCCGCGTGTGGCCTCCGGCGCCAGCAGCAGGCTCACTTCGTTTTGTGCGTGCAAGTGTTGGCTCAGCCATTGACGCAAGTCAAACAGCGGCGCGATCCCCGGCACGCGATTCCGCCCGCATTGTTCGCAGGCGGCAACCGCCACCGACTGCCAATGTTGCACGCGCCGCGTCGCGCGCTCGCCGGCCAGCTTCACCACGCTGCGCGTCGCGGCCAGCGGCACAATGCGCGCGACACCTAGCTCGACGGCCTTTTGCACAATCCAGTCCATCTTGTCAGCGGAGGGCAACGCCTGCGCCAGCGTCACCTTGAAGCTCGCCTCGCGCTCGATATCGCGCCATTCCATCAGTTCGACACGCACGACACGGCCGGTGTCGACGATGCGTGCAACAAATTCGCCGCCTTGCCCGTCAAACAACGTCACATCCTCGCCGGACTTTAGGCGCAACACGCGCATGGCATGGTGGGCGGCAGCTTCCGGCAACTCGAGGAACTGGCGGCCGGCCAAGGGGAAATCGCAAAAAAAACGTGCCATCATTTTTCGTTGGTACCGGCGTATCCGGCGAGATTGAGCAAGATGTGCGGATGATAGACTACCGCAGGCGCAGTGATCAGGTGCCCTGTTCACAACAAATCGTCGCGAGGGGTTCATGAGTCTGCTGTCGCTTTGGAAACGCAGCCCGATCAGCACGCAGCTCCATGTTTTTGGAGCAGCCATCGCCTTGCCGCTCATCATCGCCTCCAGTATCTTGATTTATCTCCGCATCGTCGAGTGGCAAGACGACGCGATGAATCAGCTTGCCACCCAGGCAGACGTCACGCGCACAGAAGGTGAGCGTTGGATACAGCGCACCGAGTCGCTTTTGACCGGACTGGCGGCGCGGCAAGACATCATCACGGCAACGCGGGGCGGCACTTGCCCGGCCGTCTTCGGCGGTTTCCTCGATGAAGCTCCCCAATACGCCAATCTGGTGCTGAGTGACGCCGACGGCCGCATCCTCTGTTCGGCACTGCCGACGGGCGGCTACAAGATCATGCGTCCCAACGATTCTTTGCTGACTCAAGTGAAGCGCGAACGACAGGTGGCGATCGGGCAGTTGCAGCTCGGCCCCATCTCCGGCCGCTGGATAGTGCCTGTGGCTTACCCCCTGCATGACGAGGCCGGCCGCTTCGCCGGCCTGATTGGAGTTGCGCTCAACCTGGCCAATCTACAGCCGCTGACCAGAGACGCCGGCCTTTTGAAAAAAATCGATGTCGCTTTGGTTGACGGCAGCAACGCCGTGCTGGCGCACACCCCGCATCCAATACTGATGAGCGGCGAGCATTACGACCCCGCGATCATGCGCGACCTTCGTCGTTCGCGCCAGTTGGTAACGCCTGTATCCGGCGCCGATCACACCCGCCCCGGGCGCTTCTATGCCGCGGCCCCTGTCGCCGGCACGGATTGGTATGCACTGGTCTCGGCTGACGCGAGCCCCGTCTTCGCCCGCATGCAGCGCGACTGCATTGCCTATACCTTCTTGCTGATGGGCGTGCTCGCCATCTGGCTGGTGTTGGCGGGCCGAATAGGCCGCGGCATCGGTGTCCCGCTGCTGACGCTGGCCGAGCGCGCCGGCCGTATCGCCAATGGTGAACATGAGATTCCGCCGCCCTTGGAAGGATCCAAGGAAATCGCCGTGGCCGATGTCGAATTGCGGCACATGCTGGAAGTGCTCATGGCGGCCGAGCGGCGCCTGCTCCAGTTCTACACCGTGGTGGAACAAAGCCCGGTTGGCATCATCATCACGGACAGACAAGGCGACATCGAATACGTCAATCCACGCTTCTGCGCAGCCACCGGCTACGCGCCCTTGGAGGTGCTGGGGCATAACACCCGCATGCTGAAGGCTGACGGCATTCCCGACGAAGAATATAAGCGCCTATGGGAAACCATTACGGGCGGCAAAGAATGGTCGGGCGAGCTGCGCAATCGCAGGAAAGATGGCAGTGTAAATTGGGACTTCGTCCGCATCATGCCCATCTTTTCCAAGCAGGGCGCCATCGTGAATTACATGGCCTTGAAGGAAGACATCACCCCACGCAAACAGATGGAGGAACGCGAACATGCGGAAACGGATCGCGTACAGCGCCAGGCCCACCTCACCAGTCTGGGCGAAATGGCCGCCACCATTGCACATGAAATAAACCAACCGCTAATGGCCATTGTCGCTTACGGCGGCGTGGCCGAACGCCTGCTGGCACAGGAACAGCCGAACCTCGACAGCTTGCGCACTGCCGTGCGTGGCATGAAAGACGACGCCTTGCGCGCCGGCAACATCATCAACGGCGTACGCACGCTGATCAACCGCCAGGCTGCGCGTCGCGACGAGCTCAATGTCAACACGCTGGTGACGGACGCGGTGCAACTACTGCGGCGCACGGCCACGGCGGCCGGCGTGGTGATCGAACTGGAGCTGGCGCCGGACTTGCCGCCGGTCCAGGCGGATAGCACACAAATCGAACAGGTCTTGCTGAATCTCATGCGCAATGGCATCGAAGCAATGGAGGGCATGGCCGACTCGCCACGCCTTCACGTCATCACCCAGCGCGCGGAAGTCGACGACCAGGTGCAGGTGTCCGTGCGCGACTATGGCTGCGGGCTTCCCACCGGGGTGGCCAGTGAAATCTTCATGCCCTTTTTCACCACCAAGCCCACCGGCGTCGGCTTGGGCCTGGCCATCAGCCAGAGCATCGTTGAGGCGCATGGCGGCCACATGTGGACTGTCGCCAATGCAGACAGCGGCACTACTTTTCATTTCACTCTGCGGTCCCAGCACGCGGCCGCAGCATAAGCCGCAGGAGCGCCCATGGTCAGTCTCACCACCCCGATTTGCGCCTTCGGCTGGCAGGCGCGCGACTTTAACCTGCGTGCTGTCGATGGACGCAACCACACCTTGGCATCCGCCCGCGGCCCGCGCGGCTTGCTGGTGATGTTCATCTGCAACCACTGCCCCTACGTCAAAGCGGTGATCCAGCGCATCGTGCGCGACTGCCGGGAGTTGCAAGCACACGGCATTGGCGCCGCCGCCATCATGTCGAACGATGCAACCGAGTATCCGGCAGACTCCTTCGACAACATGGCGCGTGTCGCGCGCGAACTGGATTTCCCTTTCCCCTACCTCTTCGATGAAACCCAGCAAACCGCCAAAGACTATGGCGCCATCTGCACGCCGGATTTCTTCGGTTTTAATGCCCAGCTCGAATTGCAATACCGCGGCCGCCTCGACGCCTCGCGCAAGGAAGCCATTCCTGATGCGCCGCGCGAACTTTTTGAAGCCATGCTGCAAATCGCCGAAACGGGTATAGGCCCACGCGAGCAGCTAGCCAGCATGGGCTGCTCAATCAAGTGGCGCGATTGAGCGCCCCGCTGCTCAATCGTGGGGCTATAACAGCGCCCGCCATTCTCCGGTAAAGTGCCAAGGGCATTATGCCAATAAATTCATTTCTACCGCCCGAACGGCACATCACGTGCCGTACCTCGCTTAACCGATTTCCGGAGGCATTATGAAAATCCGCATCGCCTGCCTAGCTGTTCTTTTCGCTTGCTGTGGCCTGGCGCATGCCGCCGCTGGCGAACCCCTTGATCTGCAATCGCGCTACGGCCGCTACCACACCACCATCACGCTAGCCGAAAACGGCACCGCGGTGGAGACCTACGAATGGTCGCGCACGATACTCAAGGAGGCGGCGGTGAGATGGTCCAAGCGAGCCTCCGTCACTTACAGCACCAGCGTGCAGAAGGCGGAAGTGCTGGCGGCCTACACCCAAAAGCCCGACGGTCGCCGCATCGACGTACCGAAAGACAACTACCAGCTCGAAGTAAACGGCGGTAAAGAAAAGGACGCGCCGGTTTTCTCCGATCTCACCACGCTGACGGTGGTCTTTCCCGATGTGTCGGTGGGCGATACGCTGGTGTTCTCGTACCGCACCACGCAAACGGAGCCGCTCTTTCCGCGCCAGTTCGCCACTACAGAAACGTTTTCAAAACAATCAGCCTTCGACGACGTCAGCGTAAAAATCGACTACCCGGCATCAATGTGGGTGCAATACGAAGCACGCGGCATGACACAAAAGGAAGGCACCTCCATCCAAGGTCGCAAGTCGGTCGAATGGACTTACAGCAATCCGCAACCGGTGAAAAGCGAGCGACGCGATTATTCGGTCTTCGATCCGGAAAAGGAAACCGGCTACTCGTTTTCCACTTTCAAGTCTTATGCTGAAATCGTCGATGCCTATGGTGCGCGCGCCTTGCCCAAAGCGGCGGTTACTGAGCGCATACAAAAACTGTCCGATGAGATCGTCACAGACAAGCAGGGCGCGCGCGAGCACGCGCGCGCCTTGTACGAGTGGGTGGCAAAAAATATCACGTATGCCGGCAACTGCATCGGCCTAGGCACGGTGGTGCCGCACGATCTGCCTTTCGTGCTGGACAACAAGATGGGCGACTGCAAGGATCATGCGACCTTGCTGCAAGCCTTGCTGACCGCCCGCGGAATCAAAAGCACCCAGGCCTTGATCAACGCCGGATCGGTCTACCGTCTCCCGCGTATTCCGGTGGTATCAACGGTGAATCATGTCATCAACTACCTACCCGAACTAGACCTCTATGTTGACTCCACGGTGGACTATATTCCCTTTGGCATGTTGCCCTTTGGGGACACTGATAAGCCTGTGCTGCTTGTTGAAGGTTTTCGTGACGGGACAAGAACGCCGCCGCAACCCGCGAGCGCCAATCTGCAACGCATGAAAAGCGTCCTCAAGATTGCCGCGGACGGCAGCATTTCGGGCACTGTCGATGTCCATGAGCGGGGACAGCATGCCGTCGAATCACGGGCAAGCGCGCGAAAAATGACCAAAGAAGCACAGGAAGATTTGGTCAAAAATATGTTCAGATCCATGGGCGCCATCGGCAGCGGCAAGTTCGATAAGGACGACCCGACCGAATTGACGGACAGCTATCACTACAAGGCCGACATCAAAATGGAACATTTCACAAAATTGCCCGGCTCGGGGGCGTTTTACATCAATCCCGTGTTTAGCACTGCCGCCCCGATCAGCAACTTCGCGGTATCTGCCCAGGAACCAGAGCTGGAAGCCGACATCGCCTGCTCCGGTGGCGCATCGAACGAGGAGTATGTGATCGAATTGCCCAAGACGATGAAGGTGCTGTCGGTGCCCGACAATCTGAAGCTCTCCAACACTTTCCTCTCCTACAGCGCAAGCTATCGTTTGAAAGGCAACACGCTGACGGTGAAACGCGCCCTCGACGACAGAACCAAAGGCAGCGTTTGCCCACCCAGCATGTCAATCGAATATAAAAAGTTCGCCGAGAAGGTTCTGGATAACCTTAGGACGCCGGTGCTGTACAAATAAAGCGGGCACGGCGCGCACCGGGCAAGGCGACAGAATGCGCTAGGCAACATCCTCTTCGCCTAGCGCATCCTGTCGCAGCGCTACCAAAATCCGTCAAATTGGACGATAATTTACGGTTTTCCGCCGGGCTATTTGTCCGCTCGTCCAGATGTCCACCTTTTCCGATTTCGAGCTTCCCGTGTTCAATAATCTCACCAGCGCCATCCGCGCGCTCGCTATGGACGCGGTGCAAAAAGCCAACTCCGGCCACCCCGGCATGCCCATGGGCATGGCGGAGATTGCCGAAGTTTTGTGGAACCACCATTTACGCCACAACCCGGCCAATCCGAAGTGGGCCAACCGTGACCGCTTCGTGCTTTCCAACGGCCACGGCTCGATGCTGCTCTACGCCTTGCTGCATCTGACCGGTTATGCGCTTTCCATCGACGACCTCAAGCAGTTCCGCCAATTGCATTCCAAAACGCCGGGCCACCCCGAATACGGCTATGCGCCGGGCGTAGAAACCACCACCGGCCCACTCGGCCAGGGGCTGACCAACGCCGTGGGCATGGCGCTGGCGGAGAAGATTCTCGCCGCCGAATTCAACCGGCCGGGCTGCGACATTGTCGATCACCACACCTATGTCTTCCTCGGCGACGGTTGCCTCATGGAAGGCATTTCGCACGAAGCCTGTTCGCTGGCCGGTACTTGGGGACTCGGTAAACTCATCTGCTTCTACGACGACAACGGCATTTCCATCGACGGCGATGTGAAGGGCTGGTTCACCGACGACACGCCGCACCGCTTCGAGGCCTATGGCTGGCAAGTGGTCCGCGACGTCAAGGGACACGATGCGGAAGCGATTCACGCCGCCATCGTCAAAGCCAAGTCAGAAACCTCACGACCGACGCTGATCTGCTGCAAGACCGTGATCGGCATGGGCGCGCCCAACAAGGCTGGCGGCCACGACGTGCATGGCGCTCCGCTAGGCGATGCCGAAATTGCCGCCACCCGGCCGCATATCGGCTGGGACTTCGGCCCCTTTGAGATTCCACAGGAAGTCTATGAGGCTTGGGACGCTCGCACGAAAGGTGCCTCATGGGAAGCCGATTGGCAACGAAAGTTCGATCAGTACGCCCAGCAATACCCGCAACTCGCCGCCGAATTCAAGCGCCGCATGGCGGGCGACCTGCCCACCGATTGGGCCACGGATACCCAGGGCGTCATTGCCAAGGTGAATGACCAGGCCGAGACCATCGCCACCCGCAAGGCCTCGCAGAACAGCATCGAAGCCTATGCGCCCAAGCTGCCGGAGTTGCTGGGCGGCTCGGCCGATCTGGCCGGCTCCAACCTCACGCTGTGGTCGGGCGCCAAAGGCGTGACCCGAAGTGGCGGCGGCAATTACGTCTATTACGGCGTGCGCGAATTCGGCATGGTGGCCATTGCCAACGGCATCAGCCTGCATGGCGGCCTGATTCCCTACACCGCCACTTTCCTGATGTTCTCGGAATACGCACGCAATGCCATCCGCATGGCGGCGCTGATGAAGCTGCGCCAGATATTGGTGTTCACCCACGATTCCATCGGACTGGGCGAAGATGGCCCGACGCATCAGCCGGTGGAGCAAATCGCCACGCTGCGTCTGATGCCCAATCTCGATGTTTGGCGCCCCTGCGACACGGTGGAGACCACCGTCGCCTGGGCGACCGCGATCGCCCGCCGCGACGGGCCGACCGCGCTGTGCCTATCACGCCAGAACCTGGCCTTCCAGAAGCGCAATGCCGCACAAATCGCCGCCATTGCGCGCGGCGGCTATGTGCTGTCGGAAGCAGCCGCCACGCCGCGCGCCGTGATTATCGCCACCGGTTCTGAAGTCGATCTTGCCATCAAGGCGCAGCAAGCGCTGGCGCAGGAGGGCATCGCCGTGCGCGTGGTTTCCATGCCGTGCACTAATATCTTCGACCGTCAGGACGCGATCTATCGCGAAAGCGTGTTGCCCAAAGGCATTGTTCGCGTGGCGGTGGAAGCCGGCGTGACCGACGGTTGGCGCAAATACATCGGGCTTGAAGGCGCAGTGGTGGGCTTAGACCGCTTCGGCGAGTCTGCGCCGGCGGCGGAACTATTCAAGCAATTCGGATTCACAGTGGATAATCTCGTGAAGACGGTTAAAGGCGTTTTGTAATTCTTTCAGGAGAGCACATCATGACTATCAAAGTCGGCATCAACGGATTTGGGCGCATCGGGCGCATGGTGTTCCGGGCGGCAGCGAAGAATTTTCCGGACATCGAAATCGTCGGCATCAACGACCTGCTTGAGCCCGACTACCTCGCCTACATGCTGAAATACGATTCCGTGCATGGCCGCTTCGCCGGCGACATCTCGGTCGATGGCAACACCCTGATCGTCAATGGCAAGAATATCCGCCTCAGCGCGGTAAAAGACCCGGCTGAATTGAAATGGAATGAGATTGGTGCGGATCTGGTCATCGAATCCACCGGCCTCTTCCTGACGAAAGAAACGGCGCAGAAACATATTGATGCAGGCGCCAAGAAGGTCATCTTGTCCGCGCCTTCCAAGGACGACACGCCCATGTTTGTCTTCGGCGTGAATGACAAAACCTACGCCGGCCAGGCCATTATCTCCAACGCATCCTGCACCACCAACTGCCTGGCCCCGGTGGCCAAGGTGCTGAACGACAACTGGGGCATCAAGCGGGGTCTGATGACCACGGTACATGCCACCACCGCCACACAAAAGACCGTGGATGGCCCGTCAAACAAGGACTGGCGCGGCGGACGGGGCATCTTGGAAAATATTATTCCTTCCTCTACCGGCGCTGCGAAAGCCGTCGGCGTGGTGATACCCGAACTCAACAAGAAGCTCACCGGCATGTCTTTCCGCGTACCGACTTCCGATGTCTCGGTGGTGGACCTCACGGTGGAACTCAACAAGCCCGCGACCTATGAAGAGATCTGCGCCGCCATGCTGGCTGCCTCGCAAGGCGCCATGAAGGGCGTGCTGGGCTACACCAAAGAGAAAGTCGTCGCCACCGACTTCCGCGGCGAAAGCTGCACCTCGGTGTTTGACGCCGACGCCGGCATTGCGCTCGACAGCACCTTCATCAAGGTCATCGCTTGGTACGACAATGAATGGGGCTATTCCAGCAAGGTGCTGGAAATGGCACGCGTGATTTCGAAGTAAAGCGCTAAAGAGATTTAAAAGCCATGAACTACCTGCGTGTCACCGATCTCGATCTCAAGGGCAAGCGTGTCTTCATACGCTCGGATCTCAATGTGCCGGTGAAGGATGGCAAAGTCACGTCGGATGCTCGCATCAAGGCAAGCATGCCGACGCTGGCATACTGCCTGAAGGCCGGTGCCAAGGTCATGGTTACCTCGCATCTCGGCCGCCCTGAAGAAGGTGTGTACTCCGAAGAAAATTCACTCAAGCCGGTGGCCGATGTGATGGCCGGCCTGCTTGGCAAGCCGGTGCGGCTGATCAAGGACTGGATTGATGGCGGCTTCGAAGTTGCCGCCGGCGAACTGGTGCTGCTGGAGAATTGCCGCTTCAACAAGGGCGAAAAAAAGAACCTCGACGACACGGCGAAGAAGTACGCCGCGCTGTGCGACATTTTCGTCATGGACGCTTTCGGCACCGCGCATCGCGCCGAGGCCAGCACTCACGGCATCGCAAAATTCGCGCCGGTGGCCTGCGCCGGCCTGCTGCTCACGGAAGAACTCGAAGCCCTGGGCAAAGCCCTGCACAACCCGGCGCATCCGATGGTCGCCATAGTCGGCGGTTCCAAGGTTTCAACCAAAGTCACGGTGCTGGAATCGCTGGCGGAAAAAGTCGACCAGCTCGTGGTCGGTGGCGGTATCGCCAACACCTTTCTCGAAGCCGCCGGCAAGAATATCGGCAAGTCGCTCGCGGAACACGATCTCGTGCCCACGGCACAGGCGCTCATGCAGAAGCTGACCAAGCGTGGCGCCAGCATCCCCATTGCTGTGGATGTGGTCGTCGGCAAGAAGTTCGATGCGGCCGAACCGGCCGTGCTGAAAGACGCCGACGCGGTGGCCGACGACGACATGATTTTCGACATCGGCCCAAAGAGCGCGCAGCAAATCGCCGACATCATCATGCAGGCCGGCACCGTGGTGTGGAACGGGCCGGTGGGCGTCTTCGAGTTCGATCAGTTCGGCGCGGGTACCAAGAAGATCGCCGAAGCCATCGCCGCGACCCAGGCGTTTACCCTGGCCGGTGGCGGCGACACCATCGCAGCCATCCAGAAGTACGGCATTTACGACAAGGTCTCCTACATCTCCACCGCAGGCGGCGCCTTCCTGGAGTTTCTCGAAGGCCGCACCCTGCCCGCAGTGGAAATTCTCGAGCAACGCGCGCGCGGTCTATGACCCTCGCACTGAGGCTATAACTCGTAATCAGGAACTCGAAACCAGAAACCCAAAATCATGCAACGCGCCACTAAAATTGTCGCCACCCTGGGCCCTTCATCGAGTGATGCGGCGGTGCTGGCGCGGCTCATCGCCGCCGGCGTCGATGTGGTACGGATGAACTTCTCGCATGGCACAGCCGACGACCACCGGCAACGCGTCGCACTGTTGCGGGAAGCTGCGCAGAACTCCGGTCGCACCGTCGGCGTCATGGTCGATTTGCAAGGGCCGAAAATTCGTGTCGGCAAGTTTGCCGCCGGCAAGGTGGAACTCAAGAACGGCGCAGCATTCATCCTCGACACGGCCTGCCGCTCTGGCGATGAGACGCGCGTCGGCCTCGACTATCCCGAGCTGATCGACGATGTCGAACCGGGAGCGGTACTGCTGCTCGACGATGGCCGTATCGTGCTGGATGTCGAAAGCATCATGGAAGGGCGCATCCACTGCCGCGTGCGCGTTGGCGGCACGCTCTCCAACAACAAAGGCATCAACCGCCAGGGCGGCGGACTTTCGGCGCCGGCGTTGACGCCCAAGGACATGGAAGACATCCTTATCGCTGCCGAAATCAATTGCGATTTTGTTGCCGTCTCCTTCCCCAAGTCGGGCGCCGACATGCATCAGGCGCGCGCGCTCATGCACGCCGCCGGCTCCGACGCGCTGCTCATCGCCAAGATCGAGCGCGTCGAAGCCATCGCCGCGCTGGAAGACATCATGCATGCCTGTGACGGCATCATGGTGGCGCGCGGCGATCTGGCAGTGGAAGTGGGCGACGCGGCTGTGCCGGCATTGCAGAAGCGCATGATCCGCATGGCGCGCGAACACAACAAATTCGCCATCACCGCCACGCAAATGATGGAGTCGATGATCAACAGCCCGGTGCCGACGCGTGCCGAAGTATCCGATGTCGCCAACGCCGTGCTCGACGGCACCGACGCCGTGATGCTCTCGGCGGAAACTGCCTCCGGAAAATTCCCCGTGGAAACGGTGGAGGCCATGGCGCGCATCTGCCTCGAGGCAGAGAAATCGCAAGACGTCACACTCGATCGCCACTTTCTCGATCGCGTGTTCACCCGCATCGACCAATCCATCGCCATGGCGGCGCTGTTCACGGCCTACCACTTGAAGGTGAAAGCCATCGCCGCGCTCACCCAGTCCGGCTCCACGGCGCTGTGGATGTCGCGCATCAATTGTGGCGTACCCATTTACGCGCTGACGCCGGAGATTCGCACGCGCTACAAGGTAAGCCTGTTCCGCGATGTGTATCCGTTAATGTTGCGCTACATCGGCCATGATCGCGACGAGCTGCTGCAAGAAGCCGAGGATATTTTGATTTCATCCGGCGCCGTCGAAGTGGGCGACACCATCGTGCTGACCATCGGCGAACCGATAGGCACGCCGGGCGGCACCAACACCATGAAAATCGTCAAAGTCGGCGAACACGCCCGGAAGGTCGCCCGCAACGGAATCTGACGCGGCGGCGCGCCCCCATTCTTCAGACAGGAGCTTTACATGCCACTCGTTTCAATGCGACAACTGCTCGATCACGCCGCCGAAAATGGCTACGGCCTGCCCGCCTTCAATGTGAACAATATGGAGCAGGTGTGGGCCATCATGGAGGCGGCGCTTGAGACCGACAGCCCGGTCATCATGCAGGCCTCGGCCGGCGCGCGTAAATACGCCGGCGAAGCCTTCCTGCGCCACCAGATTCTCGCCGCGCTGGAAACCTACCCGCAGATTCCCATCGTCATGCACCAGGACCACGGCCAATCTCCGGCGGTGTGCATGACGGCCATTCGCTCCGGCTTCTCGTCGGTGATGATGGATGGTTCCTTGCAGGAAGACGGCAAGAGCGTCGCCTCCTATGAATACAACGTCGCCGTGAGCAAAAAGGTGGTGGAGTTCGCGCACTCCATCGGCGTCACCGTCGAAGCCGAACTGGGTGTGCTCGGCTCGCTGGAAACCATGAAGGGCGACAAGGAAGACGGCCACGGCGCCGAAGGCACCATGACACGCGAACAGTTGCTCACCGATCCGGATCAGGCCGCCGATTTCGTCAAGCAAACCCAATGCGACGCGCTGGCCATCGCCATCGGCACTTCGCACGGTGCCTACAAATTTTCGCGCAAGCCCACCGGCGACATCCTCGCCATCGGCCGCATCAAGGAAATCCATGCGCGCATTCCCAACACCCATCTGGTGATGCACGGCTCCAGCAGCGTGCCGCAAGATTTGCTGGAAATCATTCGGCAGCACGGCGGCGAGATGAAAGAAACCTACGGCGTGCCCGTGGAAGAAATTCAGGAAGGCATCAAGCACGGCGTGCGCAAGATCAACATCGACACCGACGTGCGCCTGGCCATGACAGCCGCCATCCGCAAATACATGGCGGAGAATCCTTCCAAGTTCGACCCACGCGATTACCTCAAGCCCGCCCGCGAAGCCGCCAAAGCCATTTGCAAAGCTCGCTACGAAGCCTTCGGCTGCGCCGGTCAGGCCTCAAAAATCAAGCTGATCACGCTGGAGAAAATGGCCGAGCGCTACAAGCAGGGCGAGCTGAATCAGATCGTGAAGTGAATCGTCATTTGGGGTAAATTGAGGGCCGCCGGGCTGAACTCGGCGGCTTTTTTCATTCCTCCGCAACCTGATGACGCTTTTACGGCAACCTTTATTCAACTCGCGCCTGCTGCTGAAAAAGCTGCCGCTCGCTCCCACGCCACCTCGACACAAGCAAATTCTCCATGACTGGGCCGCCGCCATCCGCGACGGCAGCCTGGCCAAGCAAGGTGAAGTAAAGGCTCGCGCCCCATTCCTGCGCAATTTGTTTCACGAAATTCTCGGCTACCAGCCCTTCGGCGGCAATACGCTCAGCTGGAGCATCGATGACGAAGCCAGTCTCGGCCCCGGTGCCGCCGACGCCGCCCTCGGCGAATTCAGCAAGACCGGCGTACCGCGCATCGTGGCACCCATGGAACTCAAAGGCGCCGACACGCGCGATCTCGACGCCATCATGCCGGGCCGCCACAAGAGTCCGGTGCAGCAGGCGTGGGAATACGCCATGGACACGCCGGGTTGCCGTTTCGTTGTCCTGAGCAACATGGTCGAAATCCGCCTTTACGCGGTAGGCCACACACGCCAGGCCTATGAGACCTGGAATTTGCTCGACGTCGCCGACAAGGACAGTGAGTACCAGCGGCTGCGCCTGCTACTTGGCGCGGAGAATCTGCTTTCCGGTACCACGGCAAACCTGCTGCTTGAGAGCCAGGACGCCGACAAGGAAATCACGCGGCGCCTTTACGCCGATTACAAGACGTGGCGCATCAATCTCATCGTCGCCCTGGCACAGGCCAACGGTCTGCCTTTCCGCGACATCCTGCGCCACGCCCAGACCATACTCGATCGAATATTGTTTATTGCTTTCGCCGAAGACCGCGGACTGCTGCCGTCGCATACGCTGTCGGAATGTTATAGCCACCGCAATCCCTACCAGCCGCAGCCGGTTTGGCAAAACTTTCAGGGGCTGTTCCGCGCCATCGACAAGGGCAACCCGGCACTGCGCATCCCCGCCTATAACGGCGGCCTTTTCGCACCCGACCCGGAACTCGATGCGCTGCGTGTGCCTGATGATGCCTGCGCCATGTTCAAGGAACTTGGCGAATACGACTTCGCCTCGGAAGTCGGCGTCACCGTACTCGGCCACATTTTCGAGCAATCCATCGAAGACCTCGAAAAGTTGCGTCAGTTGGCCGAAACGGACAACTTCACCCTGCAAGCGATTTCCGCAGAGGCAAGAGAAAGTAGCCGCAGCGTTTCTGGTAAGCGCAAGGAACACGGCATTGTCTACACCCCGGATGCCATTACCAGCTTCATCGTTGAGCAAACGCTGGGCAGCTATCTCGAAGACCGGCGCAAGGCCATGATCGCCACCTGGCTCGACCTCAAGCAACCCACTGACGCCGAGGGCAACTTCCGCTGGCGCAAGCTCACCGAAGCCGATCGTGGGCGCATTCCCGAAAAACGCGGTCGTGGCAAGGCCAAGGTGGAGCGGGATGTCGACCTTGCTCCCTTTCTGTTTTGGCACGACTGGCGCGAGGCCCTGACGAAAATCCGTGTCGTCGATCCGGCCTGCGGCTCCGGCGCCTTCCTCATCGCCGCCTTCGACGTGCTCGACGCCGAATACCGCCATGTCAACGAACAGATTCAGGCCATCACCGGCAACCCGGATTTTTTCGAGATCGACCGCAGCATACTCAACAACAATCTGTACGGCGTCGATCTCAACGCCGAATCCATCGAGATCACCAAGCTCTCGCTATGGCTCAAGACCGCCCAGCACGGCAAACCGCTGGAAAGCCTGGAAGCCCATCTGCGCGTCGGCAACAGCCTCATCTCGCCCGCTGACCATGGCAGCGAGTACTGCAATCTCCCCTTCGACTGGACGGCTGCCTTCCCCGAAGTGGTGGCCAATGGCGGCTTCGATGTGGTGCTGGGCAACCCGCCCTATGTGCGCATGGAGCGCCTGAAACCCATCAAGCCTTATCTGGAGCAACGCTACGCCGTCGCCAGCGACCGGCTCGACCTTTATGGCTATTTCTACGAACTGGGGGTGCGCCTACTCAAGAGCGGCGGCAGGCTCGGCTACATCTCCTCCTCCACCTTTTTCAAAACCGGCTCCGGCGACAAGCTGCGCCACTACCTGCTGACCAACGCGTGGATACGCGCGCTCGTCGATTTCGGCGACATCCAGGTGTTCGAAGGCGTCACCACTTATCCGGCCATCGTCGTTCTGGAGCGCGCCTCTATACCCGATCCGGCGGCGCCGGTGCGCTTTCTTGCGCTGGGCGACACCATGCCCGAAAACCTCTCCGCCGCCTTCGCGCAAGCCGGCAGCAGCATGCCTCAGGACCGCCTCGGACGCGACGGCTGGCGGCTGGAGGACGACCGCGCCGCGCGCCTGCGCGACAAGCTGACGCAGGGCCATTCAACACTGAAGGAGGTCTACGGTTCACCGCTATATGGCATCAAGACTGGCCTCAATGAGGCCTTTGTGGTCGACCGTGCCACGCGCGACCGACTGATCGCCGCAGACCCCAAGTCCGCCGAACTGCTCAAACCCTTCCTCGAGGGCAAGGACCTCAAGAAATGGCGCATCGAGCCGCAAGAGCTGTGGCTGATTTACATTCCCAAGAATGCCATTGACATCGACAACTATGCGGCCATCAAGGCGCATTTGCTGCCGTTCCGCGATAAGCTCGAAAAGCGCGCGACGCAGCAGGCGTGGTTTGAATTGCAGCAAGCGCAGGCGGCTTATATCCCTGCGTTCGAGGCTGCAAAGATTTTCTACCCGGACATGTCACAAGGATCCAAATTTTCCTTGGACGAACAGAATTTCTATGTTGGCAACACTGCATATTTCATACCCAAGTCAGATTGGTTTCTACTAGGCCTACTCAACTCTTCGATCATCTGGCACCTGCTAGTGGGGAAAGCCGATGCGTTGCGCGGCGGCGAGTGGCGTCTTCGCCTATTTGCTGAAAACATCGAAACTTTGCCGGCGCCAACCGCCAACGATGCGCAAGGCGGAAAAATCGCCCACCTCGCCGAAGACTGCCAGCGCTGCGCCGAGGCGCGCCGTGACGCACAGGCTGTGTTCCGCCGCCGCATTGCCGATCTCGCGCCCGGCGGCGCTACAGCCAAGTTGTCGACCAAACTTGGTGAGTGGTGGCGCTTAGATGATTTCAAGTCCTTCCAAACAGAAGTGAAAGCGCGCTTCAAGCGCGACATTCCGCTCGCCGAGCGCAACGATTGGGAAGACTGGTTCGCCCGCCAGAAGGCCGCGGTGGAAGCGCTCAACGCCCGCCTCACCGCACTGGAGGCCCAACTCAATCGCGCGGTCTATGTACTGTTCAATCTGGACGAGCGGGACATCGCGCTGCTCGAAGGCGCCACGCTTGCCCCTGCCTCCGCACCGTGCGACGATAGCGCCCATGACAGCCCACCAACTTCAAGAGATCGAGCAGCGCCTCAGCCAATGGCGCGCCCGCCACGCGGACGCGGCCAGCCGGCGGGCCGCCTATCAGCGCCGGATACTCGACTTCACGCTGAGCTCGATGGCACTGGAAAACGAGGCCGTCGATCCGCAACGACTGCGGACGCTGCTGAATCGACCCGCCCGTTAGAGGCGACCCGCACCCTCGACACCGCCGCCGGCGCACTCAGCTATGGCGAGATCGCCGAGCGATTGGCGATCAATTTGGCACATTGCCTGGACGAGATTTTCACCGGCGATCCGGATGGCATCGCGATCACGCCGGAATGGATTTGTGACCTCCATCGCCGCGTCGCCGGCGAACTCTTTCCCGATTGGGCCGGCCGCTTCCGTGCGACGGATGTGCAGGTCGGCACGCATCAACCACCCTCGGCGTTCGAGGTACCGGTGCAGATCAGGAACTTCTGTCTCGATCTGACCGAACGGCTGAGCCATCTGAGCAACGCGGAGTCCATTGCCGAGTTGCTGGCCTGGGTCGATTGGCGTTTCCAGTGCATACACCCCTTCAAGGACTTTAATGGCCGTGTGGGAAGAATGCTGCTGTTGGCACTTTCCTTCAAACTGAATTTGCCGCCTATAGACCCTGCCGCTGGCGAGGAAAAGGCTGCGTATTTCGCGGCGCTGCGCGACGCGGATGCCGGCCATCATGCCTCTCTGCAAGCGCTCTGGCTGAACCGCCTGTCGCATTCATCGAGCTGATAACCACAACCTGTTTCTGCAATCGTAACGTCACACCTTCCAGCATGGCGCAGCACGTATAATTGCTGCTTTTTCCGCAATGGTCCGCATCATGAACCAAACCGTTTTTGAATCTCTCATCACCCACCTGCCGCTGCTCGGACGCGGCAAGGTGCGCGATATTTACGCCGTAGGTGATGATCGCCTGCTCATCGTCACGACGGATCGCCTTTCCGCCTTCGACGTCATCCTGCCTGACCCGATTCCCGACAAGGGGCGCGTGCTGACAGCGGTGTCCGGCTTTTGGTTCGACAAGCTCGCCCACATCATTCCCAGCCACCTGACGGGCGTCGATCCCGAGTCGGTCGTGCAAGGCGAGGACGAGCGCGCGCAGGTGCGCGGCCGCGCGGTGGTGGTGAAACGTCTCAAGCCCCTGCCTATCGAAGCCGTGGTGCGCGGCTACCTCATCGGCAGCGGCTGGAAGGATTATCAACAGACCGGCACGGTGTGCGGCATCGCCTTACCGCCTGGCCTGAGGCTGGCGCAGAAACTGCCGCAAGCGTTGTTCACGCCGGCCACCAAGGCGGAGATGGGCGAGCATGACGAGAACATCGATTTCGCCACGGTGGAAAAAATGATCGGCGCACCGCTCGCCGCCCAGGTGCGCGACGTGACGCTGCGTTTCTACAGCGAGGCTTCGGCCTATGCGGCTACGCGCGGCATTATCATCGCCGACACAAAGTTCGAGTTTGGATTGGATGACGCCGGCACACTGCACCTGATCGACGAGGCGCTGACGCCGGACTCCTCGCGCTTCTGGCCCGCCGACGAGTATCAGGAAGGCATCAGCCCGCCCAGCTTCGACAAACAATTTGTGCGCGACTACCTGGAAACGCTGGATTGGAACAAGCAGGCGCCCGGCCCGAAACTTCCGGCCGAAGTCATAGCCAAAACCACTGCCAAGTACCGCGAAGCCTATGAGCGCTTGACTGGCCGTAAATTGGACTTATAACTCACCACAAAGGCTGACAAGGACATCGCAGTTCACGTTTTTCCCCTATGACAAATCCACTACTTGATTTCTCCGGCCTGCCCCGCTTTGATGTCATACAACCCGAGCATGTCACGCCGGCCGTAACGCAACTCCTGGCAGAGAGTCGCGCGCTGATCGAGCGTCTGGCGCAGACCGCACCGGCCACCTGGGCAAATTTCGCCGCGCCTTTTTTCGATGGCACCGAGCGCTTGTCGCGCGCCTGGGGTGTGGTCGGCCATATGCATGGCGTGAATGATGTGCCGGTCTGGCGCGAAGCCTACAACGCCAACCTGCCGGAGGTGTCGCGCTTCTACGCGGAGCTGGGGCAGAACCTGGCGCTGTTTCAGAAATTCAAGGCGATCCAGGCGGGTAGCGAATACGCCAGTTTGACATCGGCGCAGCGCAAGATTGTCGATAACGAAATCCGCGACTTTCGCCTCTCCGGTGCGGAATTGCCCGATGAGCAAAAGCCGCGCTTCCAGGAAATCCAGGAAGAGCTGGCGCGACTCGCCGCAAAGTTTTCCGAAAATCTGCTCGATGCCACCAACGCTTTTGGCGAATACATCGAAGACAAAAACCTGCTTGCCGGCCTGCCCGAGGATGTCATCGAAGCGGCGGCCGTCGCCGCGCAGGCCGATGAGCGCGCCGGCTGGAAATTCACCCTGCATGCACCGTCCTTTATGCCGGTAATGCAGTACGCCGATGATCGCCCCTTGCGCGAGCGGATCTACCACGCCTACTCGACGCGCGCCGCCGAATTCGGCAAGCCCGAGTGGGACAATACCTCGCTGATCGACCAGATTCTGGCGCTGCGCGATGAAGAAGCGCACTTGCTGGGGTATCGCTCTTATGCCGAGGTTTCCCTGGTGCCCAAGATGGCTGAGTCACCGGCCCAGGTAGCCGCCTTTCTGCGCGAGCTCGCCGCCAAGGCGCGGCCGTATGGCCAGCGCGACTACGCCGAGTTACTGGCTTTTGCGGCGCAAGAACTGGGCTTGCCGGACGCGCAGCCCTGGGATTTTGGCTATGTCTCCGAGAAGCTGCGCTTGCAGCGCTACGATTTCTCCGAGCAGGAAGTGAAGCAGTATTTTCCGGAACACAAGGTGCTTGCAGGCTTGTTCCATGTCGTCTCAACGTTGTTCGGCTTGCAGGTCGAGCCGGACAGCGCGCCGGCCTGGCATCCGGACGTGCGCTTCTTCCGTATTGTCAGCGCCGACGGCCAGCTCATCGGCCAGTTCTATCTCGATCTCTACGCTCGCGACACCAAGCGCGGCGGCGCCTGGATGGATGACGCCATCACACGGCGGCGCCTCGCCCAAGGCATACAAACCCCGGTGGCCTATCTGACCTGCAATTTTTCCGCGCCTATCGGTGAAAAGCATGGTGAAAAGCGGCCGGCCGTGTTCACCCATGACGAAGTCATCACCCTGTTCCACGAGTTCGGTCACGGCTTGCACCACATGCTGTCGAAGGTCGATGAACTGGCGGTCTCCGGCATCCATGGCGTGGAATGGGACGCGGTCGAGCTGCCCAGCCAGTTCATGGAAAACTTCTGCTGGGAGTGGGGTGTGCTCTCGAACATGACGGCGCATGTGGACACCGGCGCACCTCTGCCGCGCACGCTCTATGACAAAATGCTGGCCGCGAAAAACTTTCACAGCGGCATGCAAACGCTGCGGCAAATCGAGTTGGCGCTGTTCGATCTGCGTCTGCACGACGATTACCACCCTGGTCACCCTAGCCACCCTAGTCACCCTGGCCAACCCGGCGGCAGCAGCAGCGTGATGGCCCTGCTCGATGAAGTGCGAGATGAAGTCGCGGTGGTCAAACCGCCGGCATGGAATCGCTTTCCACAAAGCTTCTCGCACATTTTCGCTGGCGGCTATAGCGCCGGCTACTTTAGCTACAAGTGGGCGGAAGTACTCTCGGCCGACGCCTATGATTTGTTCGAGGAAGCGGGCCGCCTGCGCGGCGATCCGCTGGATGCTGCAACAGGCGCGAAATTCTGGCGCGAAATCCTTGCCGTCGGCGGCAGTCGGCCAGCCATTGAATCCTTCAAAGCCTTCCGTGGCCGCGAGCCGAGTGTGGATGCGCTGCTACGGCACAATGGTATGATTTCCGCGTGATGTCCCAAGGGAGAAATGCCATGAAGTCGCCGCTCGTTGGGTTTGGTTTGCTCGCCCTGCTGCTGATGGTTTCCACGCTAACCACCGCGCAAACAGCCTATCGCTGGCTCGACAAGGACGGCAAGGTGCATTATTCGGATCAACCGCCGCCGCAGGAAATCAAGAAAGTCGAGCAGCGCCGCATCGGCGCCGGCAGCACGATCGACACCACAGACCTACCCTTCGCAACGCAAAAGGCCGCCAAGGATTTCCCCGTCACACTTTATACCGCCGCCGACTGCACGGCGGAATGTAAGATCGCCCGGGAATTCCTCAACAAGCGCGGCGTGCCATTTCGCGAGAGCACAATCGGTGGCCCGGATGACGCGGCGGCGTATCGCAAGGCCTTCGGCAACGACAAGCTGTTCTTGCCTTCCATCACCGTCGGTTCGCAGAAAATGCAGGGTTATACCGACAGCGGTTGGAACGCCCTGCTGGATGACGCCGGTTATGCGCGCAGCGCCATCCCGGGCAGTCTGCCTAAGAACGTTGTCGCCCCTGCCGCCCCAGCGCCCGTTAAGGCAAATGAGGCGAACCAACAGTAGTGCCGTCGTGTTGGTCGGGCCGGCGGATGTGAGCCTTGCGCCGAAAGCTCACCCCAGCTTAGCGCTGGGGAGCTGCTCCCGAGGGATCATTCGATAGCGCCCTGATAGGCGCACGCAGCGCCTCAGTCGCTTGGTCGGCGCGCATGGGGTGTCCGAAGAAATAACCCTGCATTTCATCGCAGCCCAGGCCGCGCAGCGCCTCGACCTGCTCGATGGTTTCCACCCCTTCTGCCAGCAAATGCAAGCCGAAACCGCGAGCGATTGCGACAATCGCCACGATGACCGGCGACGGCTCGGAACGGTTGTCGAGCTCCTTGATGAAGGACTGATCGATCTTGATGCTGCTGATGGGAAATTTTTGCAGGTAGTTAAGCGAGGAATAGCGAGTCCCGAAATCGTCTATCGATACTCGCACGCCATGTTCGCGCAACCGCCGGACTTTTTCGATGATTCCTTCGGCGTCCTGTAGCAGCAGATTTTCCGTGATTTCCACTTCGAGCACATTCGCCGGTAGGCGATGCAGTGCGGCGGCGGTGGCCACGCGGCGCACGACGTCGCCGCGCTCAAACTCGTGCGGCGATAAGTTGACCGACATGCGCAGCCCATCCATGCCCGCCTCGCGCCATGTGCGGAGTTGGCCACACGCGGTGTCGAGCACCCAGTCGCTGATGGCGCTTATCAAGCCGGTCTCTTCAGCCAGGTCGATAAAGCGCGTTGGATTGAGCAAGCCGTGATCCGGATGCCGCCAGCGTATCAGGGCCTCCACGCCCACCACTTTGCCGCGCGAAATGCTGACCTGGGGTTGGTAGTGCAACTCGAACTCGCTGCGCTGAAGCGCATTGCGCAAATCGTTCTCCAGCGACAAGCGCTGTAGGAAAACTTCATTCATGGCCGCGGTGAAATACTGGTAACCGTTCTTGCCGCGCGCTTTGACATGGTACATGGCGATATCGGCATGCTTGATCAGCGCATCCTCGGTATCGCCGTCGCGCGGAAAAATCGCGATGCCGATGCTCACGGTCGCGCGGAATTCCTGGTCGGCGATGGTGAATGGGCGTCTGAGATCCTCGACGATTTTTTCCGCGATACAGGCGACATCCTCTGGCGCCGCCAGATCGGGCAACATGACGGTGAATTCGTCGCCACCTTGCCGCGCCAAGGTGTCGCCAGAACGGACACAATGCCTCAACCGCGTCGCCACGCCTTTGAGCAGCTCATCTCCGCCAGCATGGCCGTAAGTATCGTTAACCAGCTTGAAGCGATCCAGATCGATAAACATGACGCCGACCAGCCGGCCATGGCGACGTGACTGGGCCATGGCGAGGCCGAGACGATCCTTGAACAAGGTGCGGTTGGGCAACTGAGTGAGGAGATCGTGATAGGCCTGGAAACTGATGGTTTCTTCCGCCCGCTTGCGCTCAGTGATGTCGCGCGCCACGCCATAAGTGCCCAGAAAACCGTTTTTATTGCTGCCGTCGCCTTCCTCGTACACCCCCATGGCGCTCAGCACGATCACCACAAAGCGGTTTTCAAAGCTGCGATAATCGCTATCCCCCAGCTTGCAGGCGAGCCGGAGCTCCACGTTATTCGTCGCCCGGTGCCCAGTGCGGCGTTCCTGAAAGGCGTAACGCGCCTGCTCGCGATCTTCCTCGTGCACCAGCGCTGAATAATGCTCGCCGATGAGTTCCTTTCTGGAAAAGCCCAGCAGTTCCTCCACCCGGCCATTGACGAAGGTGAAGCGCCCGGCGGTGTCCAGCGTGTAGATGATGTCGGGTGAGTTCTCCACCAGAAAGCGATGCAGCCTTTCCGACTGTTCCAGGCGCGCCGTGATCAGCGCGTGGGATCGTTCCAACCTGCGCCGGTGCAGCGCGTTCTCCACCGTGCGCTGGATATGCTCGATCTGATAGGGCTTGCGCACAAAATCGTAGGCCCTGGAACGGAGGGCGCTGATCACCGAATCGATGCTGTCGTTGGCGCTAACGATAATGACGGTGGCGGAAATCTGATTTTTGGAGACCCATTCGAGGACATCCATACCGGATACCTCTGGCATACCGAGATCGAGCAAGATCAGGTCAATATCGAAACGATCGAGGATATCGATAGCCTGAGCACCACTCGAGCACACCGCCAGTTCGCGCGATTCGCCTTCCAGCAGCAGACGCAGGCTCTCGCCCATGCGCGGTTCATCGTCAACGATCAGGATGCGCTGCGAATCGTCGACGCCGCCACTGGCGACGTAATTGAAGGGCGCGGATGCGTAGTTTCCCATCATGACTCCCCGTTGGGCTTGCCTTGACGCGGCAATATAAGAGAGAAGCTGGCGCCGCGGCCTGGCTCGCTGCTGCATTCAATGCGGCCATCCAGGCGTTGCATGATGGCATGAACAATGGAGAGCCCGAGCCCCTCATGTCGAGGGCGCCTGACCGATGCCGTCTGCGGCGTGAACAAATGTTTCATCACTTCAGGGGGCACACCGGGGCCGTTGTCGGACACGCGAATTTCCACGCTGTCGCCCTGAACCACCGTGGCAACAAGCACCTTGCCACCGTGCTCCAAGGCATCGGAAGCGTTCTTCCATAGATTCAGCAAGGACTGCTTGATGCCATTTCGGTCACTCCGCAGCTTGGGCAGATTCGGATCCAGACTGACTTCCACCGTAATGCCACGGCTGGTAAACAAGGCCTCACCGTAGAAGCCGATCAACTCTCGCAGCAAGGCATTGACATCCACGTCGGTGAGGCTGACCCGTTCGCCATAGATATCCGGAATGCCTCTGACGATTTCGGATACACGATCAATTTCCTCATTGAGTATGCCCAGTTCTCGTTGCACCGGACTGTCGCCTGCCACCTTCAGGCTGAGTATCTTGACATAGTTTTTAATAATTCCCAGCGGATTGCCCGCCTCGTGCGCAACCTGACGCGCTTTCAAGCGAAAACGTTCGCCGACTTCCGCTGCGATCTGGCTCTCGCGCAGGCCAGAAAGCTGACGTGCGTCGAGGACGTTGGCGGCGAGCCGGGCGAAGCTGTTCAGCCATTGCGGGTGACGCTGGACACGCGCTTGTTGCGCCGCATTGGCGCCACAGACCAGCACGCCGACCAACTGATCGCGCGCCATCAGCGGCATGCAAATCAGCCCTTCGGTCTCCAGCGCACGGGTGATGTGATGGTCGAGCATGGTGAGCGGGCGCGCCAGTGGACCATGAGAGGTAGTCATGGCACGAGAAACCGCGGCCGCAGCGACGAGGCTGAATGCCGCGACCAGTGGGATGTCCATCTCGCACAGCCGTGGTGCCTGCCCCGCCACGGCGCGGCCGCTAAGCACCTGGCGGTCGGCCTCGTGCAAAAACAGCGCGACCCTGGATATGCCGATCAAAGTGATGGCGGTCTCGCGCAAAGCCTGAAGTATCTGATTTTCGTTATCCAGCTCGATCAGGGTCTGCTGGATCGGCTGCATCAGTGCCATGTCCCGCACCATCGTCTGTAGGACTTGATCGGCCTGATCGGTGTCGCCGTTTCCATCGTCCGGCTGGGCCACGACACGGCTATCGGGCACGGGAACCGTCGCCGCCGCTGGGTCAAGGTGGATGGACAAATCTGCAGCGGCTGCGCTGACATTGAAGAGCGCCTGGTCGCGCAGGGCCAGGAGATTTTCGGGTGTGATACTGACGATATGCTGCAAAGTCAGTATCTCGCCGTCCTGTCCCCCACTGGCAAGCATGTTCGCCGCCCAAACAATGCGGCAGAGGGGAGCCGCCTCACTGAGTTCGCGCGCACCGTGATGGTGAAAGAGCACCGCGTCGGCCAATTCGGCACTCAAGCGAGCGCGCTCGATCAGCCAGGCACCCACCGTGGCGTGCGTCGCCCCCAACAAGCGCTGCTCATACTCGGGCAGGGCCGCTTCGTCCTGATTCAGTCTCAGCAGCGCAGCGTAATCCGGCACGCCGGCGATCAGCGCGAGCTCGCCCACATCATGCAGCAGACCGGCGAGGTAGGCCTCGTCGATGTTGGCGTAGGCGGATTCCACCGCAATCAGCCTGGCTGCCTCTGCAACCAACAGTGAGTGCGCCCAGTAGCCCTGCAAATCGCAACGCGTAGCGCCCGACATACGGTCATAGACCTGACGTGCGGACAAGCCTGTCGCCACCGATTTGATCAGCCCAAGGCCCAAGCGCGCGAGGAGCTCCTGCAGAATAAAAACCTTGCCATCGGCGGCCCCCTCTACCGAGTTGGCAGCCGTGAGCATCCGCAGACACAGCGCCGCGTCCTGCGAGACTATGCGAGCGATCTGCTCATAGGTCGCGCCTTCCGCAGCCACGGTGTCCAGCAGTTTAAGCAGCACCTGCGGCACGACTGGCAGGCTGATCTGCTCTATGCTCGCAAGAAGCTTCTCGGGAATCGGTATCATGAATTATTGCTGGCGCCGCAGGGCGCTTATTGTTGTCTATGAATCGCAGTGCCGCTCCGCAGACACGCCGAGCGATGCGTGATTGCCAGGCAGCCGCACCTGCGGCAAGTCGATGCGAGAAGATTCATCCATCGTTCCAGCCTTCTTAAATTTCTGCCCCCGGCCAGCCGCTGCCGCCCCCTGTTGTGAGCCATGGTTGGCCTCCCCCTAGTTACCCCCCAGTATTGAGGCTATTTTCGCCACTTTGACTTAGAGTAAACAGGTGTGCCCTAGCAATATCCATGCTGGTAAGCTGTTCCCCTTGTCCAGCAACCAGTTGCAGGCAATACTGACGCCGCCGGTAGGGCGGATTGTAAATTATTTCGACATCCTATATCGCCATTCATAGCCCCCCGAGGCATTTGTATTTTTGCTTAATCTCCGTCTGACTCAACCACTATGAAACTCGCTACCTGGAACGTCAATTCGCTGAAGGTTCGTTTGCCGCAGGTGCTGGAATGGCTGGCGGCGGCGCGGCCGGATGTGCTCTGCGTGCAGGAAACGAAGCAGGAGGACCGTGTCTTCCCACGCGGGGAACTTGAAGCCGCCGGCTATCAATCGGCGTTCGCCGGGCAGAAGACCTATAACGGCGTCGCCATCCTGTCGCGCCTGCCGCTAACGGACGTTACGATAGGCATCCCGAATTTCGCTGATGCGCAAAAGCGCCTCATCGCGGCGACGGTTGCCACGAACAGCGGGCCACTGCGCGTGGTCTGCGCGTATTTCCCGAATGGCCAGAGCGTCGATTCGGACAAATATGTCTATAAGCTCGGTTGGATATCGGCGCTCACCGCCTGGCTGCGCGAAGAAACGCTGCGGCATGCGCAACTGGCTTTGCTGGGTGACTACAACATCGCGCCGGAGCTGCGCGACGTGTACGATCCGGCCGCCTGGGAAGGCCAGGTACTCGTCTCCGAACCAGAGCGTGCCGCGTTCCGCAGCCTGATCGGCCTGGGCCTCGTCGACTGCTTCCGCCTCTTCGAACAGCCGGAAAAAATCTACACCTGGTGGGACTACCGCATGATGGCCTTCCGCCGCAATATGGGTTTGCGCATAGACCACATCCTCGTCTCGGCGACACTGGCGCCCAAGTGTCTGGCGTGCACGGTGGACAAGGAGGCGCGCCGCGCCGAGCGGCCTTCCGACCATGCGCCGGTGGTCGCGGAGTTCGGGTTCTGAAACGTGTTAGACGTGGGCTAACGCGTCGGAAGAACCGACACACCAATTGGCAATACGCACATAGTCCGCCACCGCCAATTCCTCGGCGCGGCGTGTCGGTGTGATGCCGAGTTCTGTCAGCGCGGATTCACCGATCAACGCACGCAGGGTATTGCGCAGCATTTTGCGCCGCTGCGAGAATGCCGCCATCACCACCCGCGAGAAAACCGTTGTGTCGCGCGCGCCCAATGCCGAGAGCGGACGCGGCAGCAGGCGCACGATCGCCGACTCGACCTTCGGCGCCGGTTTGAAGGCGTCGGGCGGCACCAGAAACAAGCGCTCCATCTCGTAGCGGTATTGCAGCATGACGGACAGGCGGCCATATTCAGCGCCGCCTGGCGACGCGACCATACGGTCGACCACTTCCTTCTGCAACATGAAGTGCATGTCGCGCACGATGGCGGCGGACTCGGCGAGATGGAACAACAGCGGTGTGGAAATATTGTAGGGCAAGTTGCCGACGACGCGTAACTGATCGCCCAGCGTCGCAAAGTCGAACGCGAGCGCGTCACCCTCATGGATGGTCAGGCGCTCCGGCGGAAAACTTTCTTTCAAGCGCGCGATCAGGTCACGGTCGATTTCAACGACGTGCAAATGATCCAGACGCGCCAGCAAGGGCGCGGTCAGCGCCGCCAGTCCGGGGCCGATCTCCACCATCAAGTCGCCGCACTGCGGTTGTATGGCATCGACAATATTCGCGATGACACCGGCCGAGACAAGAAAGTTCTGGCCGAAGCGCTTGCGAGGGATGTGCTTCATCAGGGTTTCGGGTTGGCGTCGAGCGGCGCTGTTGTCAACTCGAAACTCGAAACGCGGAACTCGAAACACCCTTCGATGCGGCGAGCGCGATGGCCAGTTCCACCGCCGCATACAGACTGCCCGAATCGGCCTTGCCGGTGCCGGCGAGATCGAGCGCCGTGCCATGGTCGACCGAGGTGCGCACGATGGGCAGCCCCAGGGTGACATTCACGCCGCCGCCGAAGCTGGCGTATTTCAATACCGGCAGGCCTTGGTCGTGGTACATGGCGAGGACGCAATCACCACGTTCGAGCTGATGCGGCGTAAACAGCGTGTCCGCCGGTAGAGGGCCTAGCAGTGTCATACCCTCGCCGCGCAGCTTTTCCAGCACCGGATTGATGACGTCAATCTCCTCGCGCCCCATGTGACCACCCTCGCCGGCATGAGGATTCAAGCCCGCAACGAGAATACGCGGTGTGGCAAGGCCGAAGCGTTGGCGCAGATCACTGTGGAGAATACGCAATGTCGTTTCAAGTTCCACACACGTCAGCGCCGCCGGTACGTCTTTGAGCGCGACATGAATCGTGGCCAAAGCGACGCGCAAGCCGCCGCCCACCAGCATCATCACCACACGCGGCGTGGCCGTATGATCGGCGAGGTATTCGGTGTGGCCGCTAAAAGCAATGCCTGCGTCATTGATGACGCCTTTATGCACCGGTGCCGTGACCATGGCGGAAAATTCACGACTGAGACAGCCGGCCAGGGCGCGATCAAGAAGCCGCAAGACATATGCGGCGTTGGCGGTGTCCAGCTTTCCAGCCTGGCTGGGTACGCACACGGGAAGGTGCAGCACTTCAAGCGTGCCCGCGGCAGGCGGCTTCGCTGGATCGTAGTCGACGATGGGCGGCGCCTGGCCATCAGCCTGGGCTCGCGCCGCGATGAGTTCGCGGTCGCCCAACACCACCAGGCGCGCGGCAAATTGATGCTTGGCGAGCCGGGCGCAGAGTTCGGGGCCAATACCGGCCGGCTCACCGCTGGTGACCGCGATGACCGGTTTGACTGAATGATCGACGCGGGCCGTCATGACGCGCACTGCGCCGGGGAACTACTTATTGTCTTCCAGACGATACTCGACATAAGCGCGGTCTCGCATTTGCCGCACCCAATCCTGGTATTCCTCATCAGCCTTGCGCTCGCGCAGCACCATGCGTGCATGCTGCCTCAGGCGCTCCTGCGACACATCGGTGCGACGCTCCATCACCTGGATCAAATGCACGCCGAAGGGCGAAGTCACGGGGCCGCTGATCTGGCCGATTTCCAAGGCGTTCATGGCGCGCTCGAAATCCGGCACGGTCTCACCTGGATTCAGCCAACCGAGATCGCCACCCTTGGCAGACGACAAATCGTTGGAATGCAGGCGTGCCAATTCGCCAAAATCCGCGCCGTGATCGAGGCGCTCCTTCAAACCAATAGCGCGACGGCGCGCCTCAACTTCGGACACCACTTCGCTGGTCTTGATGAGAATATGGCGTGCATGGGTCTGCTGCACCGGCTCGACTTTCACCTTGCCGCCGCGCCGATCAAGCAGTTTGAGTAGGTGCAAACCCGCGGGGCTGCGCAGCACTTCGCTGACTTCGCCCGGCTTCATTTTCGCCAGCGTGTCGGCAAATAGCGAAGGCAGACGGTCGGTGGCGCGCCAACCCATGGCGCCGCCGCTCAACGCGTCGGGCGCATCGGAATTGGTGGCGGCGAGCTGGGCGAAATCGCCCCCGCGCCTAAGCTGCGCCAATACCTCTTCGGCGCGTGCGCGTATGCGCATCAACTGCTCGGGTCGCGCCTGCTCCGGCACGCGCAACAGGATGTGAGCGACATTCACTTCTTCGCTGCCGGCATTGCTTTCAAAATTGGCCAGAAAATTATCCACTTCGCCGTCGCTCACCATGATGCGGCTGTCGACTTCGCGATCCTTCAGCCGCGACATCATGATTTCGCTGCGGATGTCTTCGCGGAATTTCGTCCACGTGATGCCGTCCTTCTCCAGGGCGCCGCGAAAGTCCGTGAGACTCATGCGATTGCGTTCGGCGATCGTACCCAGGGCGCGATTGAGTTCCACATCATCGACGCGCAAACCGGTTTCCTTGGCGGACTGGAGCTGCACACGATCAACAATCATGCGATCGAGGATGTGGCGTTGCAAGATGTCGCGCGGTGGCAGCGGGGTATTTTGCTGGCGCAACTGCACTTCGGCGGAAGCCACGCTGGCGCGCAATTCGCGCAGTGTGATGACTTCATTGTTGACCACGGCAACAATGCGATCCGCTTCCACGGGTTGCGCGGCGACTGCCGGCGCAATGCCGCTCAGCAAGCCGAGCGATAACAAAAAACCTCTAATGAAACGTGTCATGGTATATGCAGTAGGGCAGGTTATTGCGCGCCGAAAGCCGGATCGGCCGTCGACTGATTGATCATTCCGTAGCCAGGAATGTTGCGCTTGAGCAATTCCAGCGGATTCGATCCGACACTTGATAAACCGTTCAATTCCAACTGTAGGAAGAAGGCGGTGTTGGCGGTGCCGCTGGTGGTGGCGAAGCGTTGCACCACGAAGCGTCCGACCCAGCAGCCACCATCGTATTCCAGGCCACCCACGCTCTCGATCAGGCGCTTGTCGCGCAGCGAATAATTGTAGCGCGCCACGCCATACCAGCCATTGGCGATGGGCCACTGACCGGCCAGGTCAATCTGCCGTATGCCCGGCCCCGTCAGCACGGAATCGCGTGTGTAACGGTAGCTGGCGTTCAAGGCCTTGGTGAAGTCCGGCTGCCAGCGACCGCCCAAGGTAAAGCGCTCGGTGTGGCGATCACGCGGGTTGTACTGCCAGCCGCTGTCGATATAGGCGCGCTCCATGATGCGGCCGGACAAGGCGGCGAGGTAATCCGAGGCGCCGCCCGGCCGCGTCGGCACGCCGGGCAAGGTGACTTCCTGGTTGTTGAAGTAATAGCGCTGACCGATCAAACCGCGCAAATATTCCTGTCCGGTTTGCGGATCGATCAGGCGCGAGGTGACAGCCGCCGTGACCTGGTTGGCATCGGCGATACGGTCGCCGCCGGCGAAGACGTTCTCCGAAAAAATCGTGGCGAACTTAAAATCGGTGAGGCCCGTATCGAAATTCGGAATCAGGCTCTGATCGCGCTTGGGTACGTTGAGGTAATAAAGTCGCGGCTCCAGGGTCTGCGTCAGATTCTTGCCGCCCCATGTGGCGTCACGCTCGAAGATCAGACCGGAATCGACGCTGAATATCGGCACATTGCGCGTAATGCGATCGGGCACGCCAAGCGCCTGCCTGGACAAATCGTAACGCGTCATGTGATAGCCGACTTTCGGCGTCACATACCAGCCCGGCGCCTGCCAGGGCAGCGAGACTTGCGGATACAGAATGGTGCGGCGACCGGTGACCAGCGTCGGGTGCGTGAAATCCACATACTCGCCATTCAACGCAAGCGCGGCGCCATACACGTCGGGACGGTTCGCCGTGAGTGTGAGTTGCGGCGCACGATCATAGGGGGTGGCCACCGGCGGCAGCGCCGGATCTTGCAAGGTCTGGTAGCGCTGCACGTTGGCGCTCGCGCTCCACCAGCCACCACCGCCATAGGTCAGGACGCCCTGGCGCAACAGGTTGGTCTGCGACGTGCGAGACAAGCGTGAAGCCAGATCGGTCAGGTAGGTATCGTCGGACACGCCGTTGAGATTCAGACTGCCCGTGAAGCCATAGCCGAAGTTTTGCGTATGGATCACGGCGTAAGCGCTGCGCGAGCGATGCACCACCGCGTCGTCCGGCAACCATTCGCCATGCAGTTCGCCGCTGTAAGTCGGCTGTAGATAGCGATATTCGCCGCTCAATTGCACACCGCGCTTGGTCATGATGCGCGGCGCAATGGTGGCGTCCATATTGGGCGCGATATTCCAGTAATACGGCACCGTCAATTCCGTCCCGGTGTTGCTCGACGCGCCGAAGGTCGGCGCCAGCAGGCCCGATTTTCGTGCGTTGCTCAAGGAGAAAGGCAGCCAGGGTGAATAGAACAGCGGTACGCCCTGGAACATGACACGGGCATCGCGCGCCACGCCATCATCGTGGTCGTAGTCGAGACTCAACTCGCGCGCCTGCACATACCAATCGGGCTTATCCGGCCGACAGGTGCTGTAAGTGGCGTTGGTAAGCTGCACCCGGTTCTCGCCCTGAAATTCCAGTTTGTCGGCCACACCACTACTCGTGGTCAGCGGACCGTGCTCGCCCACGATCTCGCCGGCGATCACTTTCAGCGGTATAGGCTGCGTCGCCGGCAACAGGCTGGAGGTCTGCGGCGGCAAGTGTGTCGGCCGTGTGAAGGCGTATTTTGGCTGCTCGACGAAGCCGGTGGAATTCGTCAGGTTGTAACGCATTTTCGGACCGACCATGACATCCACATCACGCGTCAGACGTGCGTTGCCCACGGCTTCCACCTCGTCTTCGATTTTCCAATAAGTCTCGCGATCGGCGGAGAGCGTGATATTGGACTTGCGCAATTCCGCATCACCTTCGGCGACGATCTCGTTGTCGCCGTGCGAAGAGATGCGCGAAGCGGCGAGGAAGACCGGGGAGTCCTGCTTCGCCCCATGCGGCGCCGGCGAGAGCAGCCTGGTCGGCTTCAACACCGGATCGGGCAAGAGACCGGCGGCTACGTGGGCCGAATACAGCGGCGGAATTGCAGCGCGCTCTTCGACTTCCGGCGGGTTCAAAGGTGCGATCAGTGGGGCCGATGCAGCAGACGTTGCCGGCGAGGCAGCCGCCGGAGTAGCTGCGGCTAGACGCGGTGCAATGGGTGCACGAGGCGCTGGCATCGTGGCTACAGGCTTGGCCGCAGCGTCACCCGCAAGACTCGGCTTGCCGTCGCCTGAGGCAGCCGGGGTAAGCGCCGACGCCGGCAGCCTGACGGGCGCAGGCCCTAGCAGCGCAGAATCCACGCGAAACGGCGGCAAACTCTCAGCCAGCGCAACGCCGGACAGGCCAAGTAGGAGAACGGGAACCAGCTTTTTGCGCACGAGAAAGAATGAATGTTGTGTTGTTGTGTTGCGCTGTTGTCTTGGAACGCCAAGAGGAGAGCCCAGGCGCCGATGTTAGAATTATGGAATCGACGTAGTCTATCATTATTGCTCGGACGGAAGAATGGCGTGCAGCGCCTCCAACTGATTCAAGACTGGCTTGCGGGGCTGTTCCCCAGTCGCGCCTTTTCCCTTGCCCCGGCTTCTGCCGATGCCAGTTTCCGCCGCTATTTTCGCGTCACTTTCGATGACAGCGAAACAGCCGGCGAGACGCGTATCGTCATGGACGCCCCGCCGCAACACGAGGATTGCCGCCCCTTCCTTCATGTCACCGCAGTGTTCGGCGCCACCGGTGCGCATGTGCCCCGGGTCTTGGCGCAAGACCTGGCTCAAGGCTTTTTGCTGCTCTCCGATCTGGGCAGCACGACCTATCTGTCGGCCTTGCATGCCGGCAACGCCGACGCGCTCTATCAGGCCGCCACCGATGCGCTGATTCAAATCCAGTCGGCCAGCCGGCCCGGCGTGCTACCGGATTACGACCGCGCCCTGCTCAAGCGCGAACTGGATTTATTTCCGGAGTGGTATCTCGGTCGACATCTCGACATCAAATTGAACGAGCGACAACGCGTCGAACTCGACGCCGTATTCGAACGCATCCTCGCCGTGAATCTCGCCGAAGCGAAAGTCTATGTGCATCGCGATTACCACTCGCGCAATCTGATGGTAAGCGAGCCCAATCCTGGCGTTCTCGACTTCCAGGACGCGGTTTACGGCCCGATCAGCTATGACCTGGCGTCGCTGTTCAAGGATGCCTACATCGAGTGGGAGGAAGCGCAACTGCTCGACTGGCTAGTCCGCTACTGGACAGCGGCGCGCGCCGCCGGGCTGCCCATCCCGCCCGATTTCGCCGAATTCCACCGCAACTACGAATGGATGGGCGTGCAGCGTCATATCAAGGTGCTGGGCATTTTTGCGCGCCTGATGCATCGCGACGGCAAGAACGGCTATCTCAAAGACATGCCGTTGGTATTCAAGTATCTGCGCGCTGCCTGCGAACGCTATCGCGAACTCGGGCCGCTGCTGCGTCTGCTCGACCAAATCGAAACGCGCGACGTGCGCATCGGCTACACCTTCTGATGCGCGCCATGATTCTCGCCGCCGGCCGCGGTGTGCGCATGCGGTCGCTGACCGACACCACGCCCAAACCTTTGCTAATAGCGGGCAGTAAACCGCTTATCGTCTGGCATATCGAAGCGCTGCTACGCGCCGGTGTCCATGACATCGTAATCAACCACGCCCACCTGGGCCACCTGATCGAAGCGACGCTGGGCGACGGCCGGCGCTTTGGCGCGCGTCTTTGCTACTCGCCCGAAACAGCAGCGCTGGAAACCGCCGGCGGCATTGCCAAGGCCCTGGCGATGTTGGGCCAAGAACCCTTTCTGGTCATCAATGGCGACATTCATTGTCGTTACGACTACGCCGCCCTGCCCACCCTGGCCGAGAACGACCTGGCTCACCTGGTGCTGGTCGACAATCCGTCGCATCATCCTCAAGGTGATTTCGCGTTTTCGGCTGGCCGCGTGCTTGACGAAGGCGCGCCGCGCCTGACTTTTTCCGGGATAGGCGTCTATCGGCCCGAACTGTTTGCCTCGGTGACGTCAGGCGAAAAGGCCAAGCTGGCGCCACTGCTAAAACATGCTATGCGCGCCGGCCGCGTCAGCGGCGAGTACTATGCCGGCTTATGGATGGACATCGGCACGCCCGAACGCCTCGCCGAACTGGATCAATACCTCGCCGCGCGCTAATCCACACACTCGAAACCCAAAACCCGAAACCCGAAACATGCCCACCCCTAACGCTGCCCGCCGCGAACGGCTGCAAAAGAAAATGCAGCGCGGTATCGCCATCATCTCGACCGCACCCGAACGCTTGCGCAACCGCGACTCGTATTATCCGTATCGCCACGATAGCTACTTCCATTACCTGACCGGCTTCACCGAACCGGACGCCGTGCTGGTGCTGATCGCCGGCGAGCAACCGCTATCCATTCTGTTTTGCCGCGACAAGGACGAAGAACGCGAGATCTGGGACGGTTTTCGCCACGGCCCTGAAAATGCGCAACGCGAATTCGGCTTCGATGCGGCCTATTCCATCGCCGCGCTGGATGACAAGCTGACGGAGCTCCTCGCCGGACAGCCGCTACTGCATTACTCGATGGGCCAGGACAACGCCTGGGATCAGCGCATCCTGGCAGCGCTGAATCGTGTACGAGCCAACGTCCGCAATGGCGTACAAGCGCCGGCCGCCATTGAAGACGTGCGCGTTGTGCTGGACGAGATGCGCCTCATCAAGGACGCCGACGAGCTCGCCACCATGCGCCGCGCCGGCGAAATTTCCGCCGCCGCGCACCGTCGCGCCATGCTTGCGGCCGCACCGGGGAAATTCGAGTATGAGATTGAGGCCGAGCTGCTGCACGAATTTCGTCGGGGTGGTGCGCAATCGCCCGCCTACACCGCCATCGTCGCCGGCGGCGTCAATAGCTGCATCCTGCACTATGTGGAAAACAACCGGGTGCTGCGCGACGGCGATCTGCTGCTCATCGACGCCGGCTGCGAACTGGATTCCTACGCGGCCGACATTACCCGCACGTTTCCGGTGAATGGAAAGTTCACGTCCGCCCAGCGCGACGTGTATGAACTGGTACTGGCCGCACAAGCCGCCGCCATCGCCAAAGTAGCGCCCGGCAATCTCTGGAACGCCCCGCATGAGGCCGCTTTGCGCGTACTGTCACAAGGCATGATCGACCTTAAACTCCTCAGCGGCAGTGTGGATGGCGTGATCGAATCCGAAGCCTATAAGCGCTTCTACATGCACCGCACCGGCCATTGGCTGGGCATGGACGTGCACGACGCCGGCGAATACAAGGTCGACGGCCAGTGGCGCGCCCTGCAAGCGGGCATGGTGCTCACCGTCGAGCCCGGCTGCTACATCCGCGCCGCCGCCGATGTGCCGAAACCGCTACACAACATTGGCATACGCATAGAAGACGACGTTGTCGTCACCGAAAGCGGTTGCGATATCCTCACCCAGAGCGCACCCAAAACGGTAGCGGATATCGAGGCGCTAATGAAATGAGGCGCCATGAGCCGCGCTGACGTCGCCACTGACGTTGCGATTATCGGCGCCGGCCCAGTCGGTCTGGCGCTGGGGCTGGCGCTGCATCGCGCCGGTATCGCCTGCGTAGTGCTCGACGCACGCCCGCGCGGCAGCGTGCGCGAGGACAAGCGCGTGCTGGCGCTCTCGCATGGCTCGCGGCAGACCCTGGCGCGACTAGGGGTGTGGCCGGAGAACGCCAGCTCCTTTGCTACGTCTACCCCCATCGCCAGCATCCACATCTCGCAGCGAGGTGGCTTGGGCCGCACCCTGCTTACCGCTGACGAGGAAAACGTCGCCGCCTTGGGTTATGTGGTGGATGCCGGCATCTTGGGCGGCGCGCTGGAAGATGCCTGCGCCCAAGCCGGCGTGGCGATTCGCCATGACGTGCGCGTCGATGCGATCGAAGCAGGCAAACGGGATGCCCGCCTGCGCCTTGCCGGTGGTACCGTCGGGGATGGCGCCAAGAAACTCGGCGCCCAACTCGTAGCCTGCGCCGAAGGCAGCGTGACGGAAGCGCTGGGCGTCATACGCCACGACTACGCGCAGCAAGCGCTCATCGCCATCGTGCAAACGCGACAAGCCCACGAACATCGCGCCTGGGAACGCTTCACGCCGGACGGCCCGCTGGCGCTCCTGCCGCACGGCCGCGATTACGCCCTGGTGTGGACCGTGGCGGACCAAGATGCGCCGGCCTTGCTGGCGCTGTCCGACGTCGCCTTTGTAGCGAAGCTGCAAGACGCTTTCGGCAACCGCCACGAGTTCGTTGGCGTAAGTAAGCGCAACGCCTTTCCGCTCAGCTTGCGTTACCGCATTGATCCGACAGGGCCGTGCACGGTGTGGCTGGGTAATGCCGCGCAAACCCTGCACCCGGTGGCCGGCCAGGGATTCAACCTGGCCCTGCGCGACGTCTCGGTTTTGTTGCAAACGCTGTGCGCCATTGATCGCAAGGATTACGGCGCGTCCGCCACACTGGCGCGCTACGCTCGCGCACGGCGAGTGGATCGCGTCGCCACCATCCGCTTCACCGACGCGCTCATCCGCCTGTTCGGCGGCGAAAACCCGCTGCTCAAACAGGCGCGCGGTGCGGGCCTTATCGCTTTGGATTTGTTACCGGCAGCGCGCTCCTTTTTAGCCCGGCGCATGATATTCGGCGCGCGCGCCTTCTGATTTTGTTGGATAGTAAGTCATGACTTTTTGTCCTGACTTTGTTAAATGTCAGCGTTTGGCAATTGGTATACAATTCGCGCCTTCCCCAAGACCATCCGATCACCCGCATGCAGTTCGCCGGTTATACGCTACGCAACAATCTGTTTGTCGCGCCCATGGCCGGGGTGACTGATCGGCCTTTTCGTCAGCTCTGCAAGCGCATGGGTGCGGGTCTCGCTGTGTCGGAAATGGTCACCTCGAATTCGCTGCTCTATGGCAGCGCCAAGACCAAGCGCCGCGCCAATCACGAAGGCGAAGCGGATCCCGTTTCAGTACAGATCGCCGGCGCCGATCCGCGCATGATGGCGGACGCCGCGCGCTACAACGCCGATCAAGGCGCGCAGATTATCGACATCAATATGGGCTGCCCGGCCAAGAAAATTTGCAACGTCATGGCCGGCTCCGCTCTGCTACAAAACGAGCCCCTGGTGGCGCAAATCCTCGAAGCGGTGGTGGGTGCGGTAAACATTCCCGTCACACTGAAAATCCGCACCGGCTGGGACAAGGCACACAAGAACGCACTCTCCGTACTCAAAATCGCCGAAGCCAGTGGCATACGCGCCCTGGCCATCCACGGTCGCACGCGCGCCTGCGCTTACACGGGCGACGCCGAGTACGACACCATCGCCGCGGTGAAAGCCGAAGCGCATATTCCCATCATCGCCAACGGCGACATCACCTCGCCGGAAAAAGCCAAGCGCGTGTTGGATTACACCGGCGCCGATGCGGTGATGATCGGCCGCGCCGCCCAAGGCCGTCCGTGGATCTTCCGCGAGATCGAACACTTCCTCGCCACGGGCAAACATCTGCCGCCGCCGCGCGTGGAAGAAATACACACGGTGTTGCGCGGCCACCTCGTCGAGCTTTACGATTTCTATGGCATGGCTACCGGCGTCGGCGTCGCGCGCAAGCACATCTCCTGGTACACCAAGGGGCTGACCGGCTCGGCGCACTTCCGCCACGCCATGAATCAGTTGCCTACTATCGAAGCCCAGCTTGCCGCGACCGACGAATTCTTTCTCGGTCTCGCCGCCCAGAACGACCGCCTCTACTACGAGGATTACACCGAGGAACTCGCCGCATGAGCCGCCCCAGCCACGGAGGCCGCAGCGGCGGCACCAGCGAAATTTCCGAGTGCGTGCGTCGTTGCCTGGAGTGTTACTTCAAGGATCTCGACGGCGAGACGCCTTCCGCCATCTACGATATGGTCTTGCGTAACATCGAAAAGCCCATGCTGGAAGTGGTGATGCGCGAAGCCGACGGCAACCAGACCATCGCCGCCGAAATGCTCGGCATCAACCGCAACACCCTGCGGCGAAAACTGGTTGAGCATAAATTGCTCTGATTTTTTTGACGCGGATTGCGTGGATAAACGCGGATACCAGCAAGTCAGAACACGAATCGTCGATTTTTTTATCCGCGCACATTTGCGTACATCCGCGTTAATCCGCGCCCAACGCTGTTCACCTTCTACAACATGAAAATCGCTCAAGCTCTCATCAGCGTCTCCGACAAGCACGGCGCCGTGGATTTCGCGCGGGCGCTCGTCGCACTCGGCGTCAAACTGCTGTCGACCGGCGGCAGCGCCAAGCTGCTGCGCGACGCCGGTTTACCGGTGACTGAAGTTTCCGATTACACCGGCTTTCCGGAAATGCTCGACGGCCGCGTCAAGACGCTGCATCCGAAAGTGCATGGCGGCATCCTGGCGCGGCGCGACTTGCCCGAGCACCTAGCCGCCATAGAAAAAGCCGGTATTCCACCCATAGACCTGGTCTGCGTGAACCTCTATCCCTTCCAGCAAACTATCGCCAGACCCGATTGCACACTGGAAGACGCCATTGAGAACATCGACATCGGTGGCCCAACCATGGTGCGTGCGGCGGCGAAAAATCATGGGGGTTGCGTCGTGGTCACCGACCCGGCCGACTACGCCACGCTGATCGAGGAAATGCGCGCCAGCGGCGGCGAAGTTTCTGCGGCGACGCGCTTCAATCTGGCCAAGAAGGCCTTCACCCATACCGCCCGTTATGACGGTGCCATTGCCAACTATCTCACCAGCCTGCAAGCAGACGGCAAGCGCAGCGCCTTTCCCACGCGCCTACAATTTGCCTTTGATCGCGTCGAGGAATTGCGCTACGGCGAAAACCCGCATCAACACGCGGCCTTCTATCGTGAGCCTCATGCAACTGGTGTGACGGGCAACGGCATTGCCAACTATGAGCAGTTGCAGGGCAAAGAGCTTTCCTACAACAACATCGCCGACGCCGATGCCGCCTGGGAATGCGTGAAGGCCTTCGATATCGACCTGGCCCCAGCCTGCTGCGTCATCGTGAAGCACGCCAATCCCTGCGGCGTGGCGCTGGGTGCAAACCCAGCCGAGGCCTACAAGAAAGCCTTCGCCACCGATCCCGTGTCATCTTTCGGCGGCATCATCGCCTTCAACTGCGCGCTCGATAAAGCCGGCGCCGAAGCTGTGGTCCAACAATTCATGGAAGTGCTGATCGCCCCAGTCATCACCGCTGAAGCGCGTCAGGTGCTGGCCGCCAAGCAGAACGTGCGGGTGCTGGTTGTGCCACTGGGGGCCGCCAACGCTGGCAATAGCTACGACTTGAAGCGCGTCGGCGGCGGTCTCTTGATGCAGACCTGCGATGATGCCGTCATCACGCCGGAGCAACTCAAAATCGTTACCAAGCGCCAGCCGGATGCGCGCGAAATGGCCGATATGCTCTTTGCCTGGCGCGTCGCCAAGTACGTCAAGTCCAACGCCATTGTGTATTGCAAATACGGCCAGACGGTGGGCGTGGGCGCCGGCCAGATGAGTCGTGTCGACTCCGCCCGTATCGCCGCCATCAAAGCCGAGAACGCCGGCCTCACGGTGGCCGGTTCGGTAGTCGCCTCCGATGCCTTCTTCCCCTTCCGCGATGGGCTTGACGTGCTGGCGAAAGCCGGCGCCACCGCCGTGATCCAGCCCGGCGGCAGCGTGCGCGACACCGAAGTCATCGCCGCAGCGGACGAACACGGCATCGCGATGGTGTTTACCGGGTTCCGGCATTTCCGCCATTAATCTTTACCGTCAAGGATGACTCTCGATTTCTCTCACTTCCCTTTGGCTTCTCTTTAGCGTCCCTTTAGCGTTCTTTGCGTCCTTTGCGTTGAAAGCCTTTTTATGAAACTTCTCGTCATTGGTTCCGGCGGACGCGAACATGCCTTGGCCTGGCGCCTCGCCAAGTCGCCGCGCGTGCAAAAAATCTATGTGGCGCCGGGCAATGCCGGCACAGCACGCGAACGCGATCTGGAAAACGTCGCGCTCAACACCGTCGAAGAACTCGTGGCTTTCGCCGAGCGCGAGCAGATCTACCTCACCGTAGTCGGGCCCGAGACACCATTGGCGGCTGGGGTGGTGAACGCCTTCCGCGCCAAGGGGCTGGCCATTTTCGGGCCGACGCGCGAGGCGGCGCAGCTCGAATCGTCCAAGGATTTCGCCAAGCGCTTCATGGCGCGGCACAAAATTCCAACCGCTGATTTCGAGACATTTTCCGATGCGGCCAAGGCGCACGACTACGTGAACCGCCAAGGCGCGCCCATCGTCATCAAAGCCGATGGCCTGGCCGCCGGCAAGGGTGTGGTCGTGGCGACAACAGTGCAGGAAGCGCATGATGCCATCGACATGATGCTGCTCGACAACAAGATGGGCGTTTCCTACCAAGGGGGTGCGCGCGTGGTGATCGAGGAATTTCTCGATGGCGAAGAAGCCAGCTTTATCGTCATGTGCGACGGCGTCCATGCCCTGCCGCTGGCCACCAGTCAGGATCACAAGCGCTTGATGGATGGCGATCAGGGGCCCAACACCGGCGGCATGGGCGCCTACTCGCCCGCGCCAGTGGTCACGCCCGACATCCACGCCCGCGTCATGCGCGAGATCATCATGCCCACCATCAATGGCATGGCGCAGGATGGCATCCCCTACACCGGCTTTCTCTACGCCGGCCTGATGATAGGCCGAGACGGCTCCGTCAAGACGCTTGAATTCAACTGCCGCATGGGCGACCCGGAGACCCAGCCCATCATGCTGCGTTTAAAGAGCGATCTGGTCGACCTCGTCGAAGCCGCCGTGCAAGGGCATCTCGACCGCATCGAAGCGCAGTGGGATCGCCGTGTCGCACTCGGCGTGGTCATGGCCGCCGGCGGCTACCCCGACACACCACAGAAGGGCGCTGTGATCAGCGGCTTGCCCGCATTGGCCAGCATGGGCGAGGAAATCGACCATCAAGTCTTCCACGCCGGTACGACTCTAGCCGGCAAAGATGTGGTGGTCAGCGGCGGCCGCGTGCTCTGCGTCACCGCGCTGGGCGACAACGTCAGCGCCGCCCAGCGCCGCGCCTATGAAATTCTCGATCCCATCCGTTTCGCCGGCATGCAATATCGCCGCGACATCGGCTATCGCGCCATCCATCGCAAGGCAGGCTAATGGCGCTCATGCAACCCGACGCAGCCCTGGTTAAATCGTATCTGCTGGGCCTGCAAGATCGCATTGTCGCTTCCCTGGAGGCCATGGATGGCAAGCCTTTTCATACCGACTCGTGGAATAGGCCGGAAGGTGGCGGCGGCATTTCGCGACTCATTGAAGAAGGCAATCTCTTCGAGCGCGGCGGCGTGAACTTTTCGCACGTCATCGGCGACAAGCTGCCGCCCTCGGCGACGGCGCACCGCCCGGAACTGGCGGGCCGCGCCTGGGAAGCCACCGGCGTCTCGCTGGTGCTGCATCCGCGCAATCCTTACTGCCCGACGGTGCACATGAACGTGCGCTTCTTCATTGCCACGCAAGCAGGCGTTGAGCCGGTCTGGTGGTTCGGCGGCGGTATGGATCTCACGCCTTATTACGGCTTCGAAGAAGACGCCCAACATTTTCACGCCACCTGCAAGGCCTCGCTGAAGGACTACGGTGCCGACGTGCATCCGCACTACAAAAAGTGGTGTGACGAATATTTCTTCCTGAAGCACCGCAACGAGCCGCGCGGTGTCGGTGGTATTTTTTACGACGATCTCAACGAGAATGGTGCTGGCTTCAACAGCGCCTTCGAACGCTGCTACGCACTCACGCAAAGCGTGGGTGAATCCTTTCTCGTCGCCTACCTGCCCATCTTGAAGCGCCGCCGCGACATGGCTTACGGCGAACGCGAACGCGACTTCCAGGCCTACCGTCGCGGCCGCTATGTGGAATTCAATCTGCTGTGGGACCGCGGCACCCTCTTCGGCCTACAATCCGGCGGCCGCACCGAATCGATCCTCATGTCCCTGCCCCCCATCGTGAAATGGCGCTATGACTGGAAGCCTGAGCGGGGCAGTGCCGAAGCGAAGTTGTATTCAGACTTTCTCGTTGCGAAAGATTGGGGTTAAGTAATCGAACAAACTCCGTAGGGTGGGCAGCTTTGCTGCCCCCATCAGCCCTTCGGTACCGCCTTTGTCCGCGTGGGCAGCAAAGCTGCCCACCCTACCGACTATCCGCGTCCATCCGCGAAATCCGCGGTTAGGTTTTTCCACACAACTGCGCTGCACTTCGATACGCGCGATTGGCCTCTTCCGTTTTACCCAGTTGATCGAGCAATGCTGCGAATTCGGCCCAGGCTTGCTGTGTCGGCTCGACGGCGAGAGAGGCTTCGTAATAGCTTTGCGCCTTGCCCCACAACTGTTGCTCGCGACACAAGCGCCCCAGCGCCAGGAGCAGACGGGCATCGCGCGGTTGCTTCTTGAGCCAGCCTTCTGCGCGGCCGATGCGCGAGAGGGCATCGCCGCCGGTGCAGGCGCCATAAATTTCCGCCAGTTCGGAGCTCCATTCGATATCAAGTTGCGTCTCGATGATGCGCTGGGCGGTCGCGGCATCATTGGCCGCGATCAGCGCCTGCGCGCAGGCTACCGCCGCGCGCGACATGCGACGCTCGTCACGTGGTACGGCCTGCCAGCAGGCGGCCAGAGCGCGAGCGTCGCCAGACTTGCTGCGCAAATTCTCCAGATGCGCGCGCAGCTTGAGCGGCGCTGCGGCTTCCGGGGTGAGCGCGCGATGGTTTTCCAATTGGCGCACGATGCGCAGCACTTCGTCCCAGCGGCCGACGCCGCGATAGACTCGCAGCGCCAGGCGCAGCGCAGCAATATGCCGCTGGCCGCCCGCGCGCAAGGCCACCAAAGCGGTGAGCGCGTCGTCGTAGCGACGTGCGTTGACGGCCAGTTCGGCTTCCGTCATCAAGCGCGCAGTACGCACTTCGCGATCATGTTCAGCGGCGCGTTTGAGCCATTCGTCGGTGCGGGCGGCGTCGCGCATGCCGCCGGCGGCGCGGGCCGCCATCAGCGCCGCCACAGCAGGCGATTCGTTGGCGGCGTAAGCAACTGCGGCATTTTTCAGGGCTTGTCCATAGCGCCCTTCAAAGAGCTGTATGGCCGCTTCGCGCAAGGCATCCAGGGCGTTTTCACGCCGCTTACGCTCGCGCCAAGCACTCACAGACACCGGCAGTTGCAGCGTGCGCACCACCACGCGCAGGGCGCCGTAGCCGAGGACGAAGCACGCGATCAGCGCGACGATGAAGAAATTGAGCGACACTTCCGCGCGCCAGGGCGCCAACACCAATAGTACGTAGCCCTCGTTGTAGTTGGCAAGCAGCGCAACGCCCACTGCCATGGCGAAGAGCGCCAGCAACCAGAACAAGGCGCGCATCAGTGGGCTCCGCCCGTGGCGGCGACACCCTGTTTGGTGGCTGCGTTACTCGAGGAAATACGCGAGGCAGGCAAAGGATAATCGCGCTCTCTCGCCACTTTCAGATTGCGCAGTGTGGTGAGGCTTTCGCTCAAGGTCGGCAGCTCCATGCCGACGCCGGCGCGGCCCAGTTGCTCCAGCATGGCCACCGCGCTCTGCACCGGTTTGGCGCGTTTGTCGAAATAACGCAACAGCCAGACCTGGGCCTGCCGCACATCGTCGCGGAAACTGCTGCCGTCGCGCTGAAGCAAGGCCAGACGCGCATTGACGAGGCGCAGTTTGAGATTCTCGCGCAGGAAAAAGCTTTGCGCCGGCGACACCAGGGCAGGGTCGGCGCTGTCCAGTCGCTCGATTCGCACCAGCCCCTTGATTTCGCTCCACAGCTCGTTCCACAGGTTGAGCCAGAAGCCGCTGCTGGTCATCGCTTGCGGCGGTGGCTTGGCAGCGTCGACATGCGGCTTGGCCTCGAAGGCCAGCGGCATGGCATCAACACTGCTGATGACGGCTTCGAGGCGCAGGGCGATGCCCGGTACATCGGCCAGGGGCAAGGCTTTCAGGCGTTCGATGTCGTGCGCGATGACTTTGCGCAAGGGCAGGAACTGCGCGCGCCCCGCCGAAGCCAGGCGGGCGTCGATACCCTGCAGGGCGAGCAGCGCCGCCTCGACATTGCCGGCCAATTGCAATTGCTGGGCGGCAGCGTTGAGGCCCTGCTCCACTTCGGAGAGCAGGCGCTCGTCGCGATTGCGCGTCAACTCCTGGTACATGGATTCCAGCGCAGCCTGATGGCTTTGCGATTCGGCAAGTTGCGCTTCCAGCGCGCCCACCTTGCCTTGCAGGAGTGCGAGGCTTTCCTGGCTTTGCTTCGCCAAACCGCGCGCTTCCTTGGAAGTGGCGTCGCTGTCGGCCAGACGGCTGGCCAGCTCGGTATGCAAGCTGCGCAGCGTTGCGCGCGTCTCCAGCCATTGCCAGGCGAGCAATATCAGGGCGATGGCAGCGATGAGGCCCGCTGGACGCAAGGCGGCGCGCAGCACAGAAAGCCGGGAGGGCTTTGGCGGCGCTGTCAGCAGCACGGGGGCTTCATGTTGCGCAGGGGTATTCGTTTCGGTACTCATGTGGGTTCCCGTTCAGCGCCAAAGTGCGCGATCAGTCCGGCCAGCAAACCTTCGTCGCCGGATTCGGTGGCGACAACCGTTACAAATCCCAAACGCCGCGCCTCGTCGGCAATGCGGCGATGGCCGGCGAATAGCGGCGTGAGCTTGAGTTGCGCCGCGCTCTCGGCGCCAACAACTTCCAGCAGATTGCGCAAACCTTCACTGCTGGTCAGTGTGATGGCATCGAGCGCCTGCTCGCGCCACAAGGCCAGCAGCGGCGCGGCACCCTGCGCCGGTTTGCGCCGTCGATAGCACTCGACATAGTCGACGCGTGCTCCCCGTGCGGCTAGCGTCTCGCCCAGCAATTCGCGTCCGCCATCACCGCGAAAAATCATCACCGCCTTGCCGGTCACCGCGGGCGCCTGAAATTCCGGCGATGCCAGTAGCGCTTCACTATCGGTGCCCTCCGTCGGCACACGCACATCGCGCACGGCGTGGTGACGCAAGACGGTGGCGCTGGTCTCACCCATGGCCACCGCGCACACCCCCTGCGGCCAACTGCGCCTGGCGCTGATAGCCGCGAAAACCTGCTCAACGGCGTTGGGACTCACGAAGACAGCGTAATCAAATTCATCCAGTCGGGCCACCGCCTCCATCAGCGCAGCCAGCTTGTCTGTCGGCTCGATTTCCATGAGCGGAAACAGCACCGGATCGCCACCCGCGCGGGCGATGGCCTCGGCCAAATCCTGCGCCTGCGCCCTCGGCCGCGTCACCACGATATGCCGCCCTTGCAGGGGCAAGTGGGCAAACACAGCCTCGTCAACGCGAGCGGCAGTCACGAAAATCATCCGGGCAAAGCAGCGAGTATGTCGTCGGCGCCACGACGGCGCAATTCGTCGGCGAGCGCCTGACCTAGCGCCTCGGCGTCGGCCGGCGCACCGGAAAGTTCGGCACTGGCCATGCGCGTGCCGTCGGGCGCCGCAACGAAGCCGCGCAAGCGCAACTGGCCCGCGACGATTTCGCCAAAGGCACCCAGCGGCACTTCGCAACTACCCGCCAAGGCACGCGAAACGGCACGCTCGGCGCGCACACAAGCCGAGGAAGCAGCATCGTTAAGCGGCGCCATCCAGGCAGCGACATCGGTGCGCGAGGCCAGTGCCTCGATGCCCAAGGCGCCCTGCCCCGCCGCCGGCAAGGACAGCTCGGAGGACAACACGGCGCGGATACGCGAGGCCAGGCCCAGACGCGTTAAACCCGCCGCCGCGAGGATGATTGCGTCATACTGGCCTTCATCGAGCTTGCGCAACCGCGTATCCAGATTGCCGCGCAGGCTGGTCACCGCCAGATAGGGAAAGCGCGCGCGCAGTTGCGATTCGCGGCGCAGGCTGGAGGTGCCGACCACGCCACCGGGGGGAATGTCTTCGAGACTGGCGTATTTGCTGGAGATAAAGGCGTCGAGCGGATTTTCGCGCTCGGAAATCGCCACCAGCGCGAATTCCGGTTCCAGCGTCATGGGCACGTCCTTCATGGAATGCACGGCGATGTCGGCACGACCTTCGAGCAGCGCGGCTTCGAGTTCTTTCACGAAGAGCCCTTTGCCGCCGACCTTGGCCAAGGGTCGATCAAGTATCTGGTCGCCGCGCGTGGTCATGCCGGCCAGCTCGACCTGACACGCTGGGTATAATACCTTGAGGCGGTCGCGTACGTGCTCGGCCTGCCACAGTGCTAAACGGGATTCGCGCGTGGCGATGACGATGCGCTCAGGGGCGGGTGAATTCACAGTCGGGATGGCCTCGAAAAATGTCGCCGGGTTGAAATGCGCGATGCGCTACGATGAAAAAAAGCGCAATTTTCTGGCCTCGATTTTAACATGGCTCACCGTCGCGCCCGCGCTAGTGCCGCAGGGCCGCGTGGTGGCTGGCAAGGAAAATTGTGGAGCGTCGAACTTTGAAAGCTACTACCCAACGCCAGAGTGGCGCTCGCCAGAGCGCGAGCGCGCCAGCAGCCATGGTAGACGCGGACAAGGATCTGCCACTGAAGCAGGACATCCGCCTGTTGGGCAGCATCCTCGGCGATACGCTGCGCGAGCATGAGGGCGTTGCCGTGTTCCAGCTTATCGAACACATACGTCAGACCGCCCTGCGCTTTCATCGCGATGAAGACCCCGGCGCGCGGCGCGAACTGGAAAAAATCCTGGCGCGTTTGTCGCGCGACGAAACCACTCAAGTCGTGCGCGCCTTCAGCTATTTTTCGCACCTCGCCAACATCGCCGAAGACCAGCACCACATCCGCCGTGGCCGTGCCCATGCCATCGCCGGCTCCGCGCCGCGCGAAGGCAGCATGGCCTACACGCTTGAACGCGCGCGACTGGCGCGCATCGGCCATCGCGAACTAGCGCGCTTTTTCGACAGCGCGCAAGTCGTGCCCGTACTCACCGCCCACCCGACCGAGGTGCAACGCAAGAGCACGCTAGATTGCCGCATCGAAATCGCCCGCCTGCTCGACCGCCGCGATCGTACCCAGCTCACGCCTGAGGAACAGCAGGCGCTGAATGAATCGCTGCGCCGCGCCGTGCTGACGCTATGGCAGACGCGCATGCTGCGCTGGACCAAGCTCTCGGTCGCCGATGAAATCCGCAACGGGCTGTCTTTCTACGACCACACTTTTCTGCGCGAGCTGCCAAATTTTTATGCCGGACTTGAAGACGAGCTGGCGGCGCGCGATAAACGCTGGCAAGGCACGGAGCTGCCTGCCTTCTTCAAGATCGGTAGTTGGATAGGCGGCGACCGCGACGGCAATCCTTTTGTCACGGCCGATGTGCTGAACACCGCGCTGGGCCTGCATTCCAGCCGTGCCTTGAGTTTTTATCTGGAACAGGTGCATCAGCTCGGCGCCGAGCTTTCGGTGGCGAAGCTGCTGGCCAACGTCTCGCCCGAACTGATCGCACTGGCCGACCTCTCGCCCGACAACTCCCCTTATCGCAACGACGAACCCTATCGCCGCGCCCTCACCGGCATCTACGCACGGCTCGCCGCCACCGCGCGCGCGCTCGATCATTTCGAGGCCATGCGCCACGCCGTCGGCGATGCGCCGCCCTATGCCGACGCAGCGGAACTCAAGGCCGATCTCGACATCATGCACAACTCCTTGGTCGGTCACGGCTCGGCTCTGCTGGCGCGTGGCCGGCTGCGCCATCTGCGGCGTGCGGTGAGCGTCTTCGGCTTTCATCTCGCGCCATTGGATCTGCGCCAGAACTCTGAAGTCCACGAGAAAGTCGTCGCCGAGTTGCTTGAGGCCGTCCGTCCCGGCATCCACTATCTCGCGCTAGCCGAAGATGCGCGCATCGCGCTGCTGCTGGAAGAACTCGCCACGCCGCGCCCGCTCGCCTCGAATTATGTCGGCTACTCGGATCTCACGCGCTCGGAACTCGACATCCTGCGCACCGCCGCCGAAGGCCAGGCGCGCTTCGGCGTCGATGCCGTGCCCAACTACATCATCTCGAAAACCGATGGCGCCTCCGACATTCTCGAAGCAGCACTGCTGCTGAAAGAGGCCGGCCTGCTGCGGCCGCAGGACGGCCACCTTGCGATGAACATCATTCCGCTCTTCGAAACGATTGCGGACTTGCGCAATTGTGGCGCAGTGATGGACCGCCTCTTCGCGCTGCCCGGCTATCGCCGCCTGCTCAATTCGCGCGGGTTGATGCAGGAGATCATGCTGGGCTATTCCGACAGCAACAAGGACGGCGGCTTTCTCACCTCCGGCTGGGAACTCTACAAAGCGGAAATCACCGTCGTCGAAGTCTTCCGCAAACACAAGATCAAGCTGCGCCTGTTTCATGGTCGCGGCGGCAGTGTCGGACGCGGCGGCGGGCCGTCCTACCAAGCCATCCTCGCCCAGCCGGAAGGCGCGGTGCAAGGCCAGATCCGCATCACCGAACAAGGCGAAGTCATCAGCAGCAAATATGCCAATCCGGAAATCGGCCGGCGCAATCTGGAAATCCTCGCCGCCGCCACGCTCGAAGCCACGCTGCTGGCCAAGGGCCAGGGCGCCGCGCCGCGCGCCGAATTCCTGCAAGCGATGGAAGAACTTTCCGCACTCGCCTTCGCCGCTTATCGCAATCTGGTCTACGAGACGCCAGGCTTTACGCGCTACTTCTGGGAAACCACGGTGATCTCGGAAATCGCCGATCTCAACATCGGCAGCCGGCCCGCCTCGCGCAAGAAATCCAAACGCATCGAAGACCTCCGCGCCATCCCCTGGGTATTCAGTTGGGCACAATGCCGCTTGATGCTGCCGGGCTGGTATGGCTTCGGCGCCGCCGTGCAAAGCTGGCTCGCCGAGCAACCGAAAAAGCGGCTTGCCCTGCTGAAAGAAATGCACCGCGACTGGCCCTTCTTCGCCACCCTGCTCTCCAACATGGATATGGTGCTGGCGAAGAGCGACATCGCCCTGGCCTCGCGCTATGCCGACCTGATGACCGACAAGAAACTGCGCGACGCCATCTTCCCGCGCCTGCGCAGCGAGTGGGAAGCCTCCATCGCCGCGCTGCTGAAAATCACCGGGCAAAAGACCTTGCTGGAAACCAACCCCCTGCTCGCCCGCTCCATCCGCAACCGCTTCCCCTACCTCGATCCGCTCAATCATTTGCAGATCGAGTTGCTCAAACGTCACCGTGCCGGTGAAACGGCGGAACGCGTACGGCGCGGCATACACATGACCATCAACGGGCTGGCGGCGGGATTGAGGAATAGCGGGTAAACGTCTGGCGACACCTCGCCCCGCGTCCTAAGATACCCGTTCGAACCAATAAACTACAGTGAAGTGAACAGGCCCTAAAGGCTTAGGCGGCGATTTCGATGTACTCGACCTGGCTGGAGGGTGCCGGAATTGCCAGGCCGTCCTCTCGCAATCCGTCGATATGAAACTCAATGGCTGCTCGAATTTGAGCTTCTACTTCACGAATATCGTCACCAGTAGCCACACATCCTGGTAAGTCAGGAACGTAGGCTGAGTAATTGCCTTCGGCTTTCTCGATGACTATCGCATAACGCATATAGATATCACTTCTTTAGCCCTGCTTGTTTCGGGATGCTGTTCAATGCCCCGGGGCAAGATCATCGCTCGGCTTGCCAGGCACCGTAACGCGATCTGGCTTGGAGGCATGCATATATTGCCGATGACTGCCGCGTGTCGCTACAAGGAACCAACCATCGTCTTGAAGCAGGCGGAAAATTTCACCGGCTTTCATTGGCACAAAATATCAGCGTGCTCTCTAGCGAACAATGCGTAGGACCCAGCGGCATGACGCCATCACTGATCATTGCCCGCGATCAAGCAAGAACCTTTAAACCATGCTTCTGTACCACGGCCAGTAGCTTAAGCGCCATGCCACTGGGACGCTTTGCGCCCGTCTCCCATTTCTGCACAGTCGATTCGCTGGTGTTGAGATAGTGGGCAAAGACGGGTTGGCTAACATGGTTGCGTTCCCGAATTTGCTTGATCTGCTGCGGGGCAATCTCCGATGGAACAGACAGACAAGATTCGTCGAAGTCGCGCAGCGTTGCTTTGTTGATGGCGCCCACCTTGGACAACGCCCGTGCTGACGAATGGATCGCCTCGAAAGCATCACTTTTGAATTTCGGCCTAGTCGTCATGGCATACCTCCAATAGCTCCTTGTCTTGCAACAATTGTTCAACTTGCAGTTCAGTGAGTGCGGCATAGGCTTTGGCAAGAGCGCGAAAGCCGGCCAACTCATCGGCTTCAATGTTCTCTCGGTCTTTCTTGGCAAACAAATACGCATAAACCCAATAGCGTCCGCCTTTGGCAAGGATGATCGAGCGGTGCATGTTGCCATTCAGCCGCTTCTTGAATACGCCGCCACCCAAATTATCTGCTTGCCCTTGCATGGCTTGGCGAACAGCTACACACAATTCAGTATCGTCAATGTGCGCTTTGCTTGCAGCTTTCGCGAACCAAGAAGTCTTGAATGCGCGCACCGAGGATCGGTTCGTTTCGACCATAACATATGGTAGCACTAGGTGCTACCATATGCAAGGGCTGGGGGTTGAACATAAGCACAATGCGACGCCGGTGCTGAGGTTTTTTCGGAAAGTGGGCTTTCAACGTTACGCGTAGGGAGCGTTTTCTAGAGTTATGCCAAATCAATTCACGCTGACCCCTTGTCGCCCCTTATCGCCATACGCCCATATGCTTGTCTTGGGGATGGGCACAGGCAACTCAAGATGCCAGCGCTCTTAAGGGAGCTACGGTTACGGTAAAACTGAAAAGCTTCCCGTTCGTGGGTCCATCACAAAATGACGGACGTCTATTCTTGCATTACTGGAAGAAAACCTGAGAGTTGACCGTGCAGTACCTGAGATACTTACCCCGAGCACACTCTCAATCTGAGCTGAAGTAAGGGTTACGCTTTGGAAAGGCGGTAGTGAGTTCGGAAGTATGGCGGTAGCCACGCAATCCCCGGTCGCCCTGTCAAGCAACGCGACCGCCACCGTCGTCTGCTTGCTGCTTGTATTTCTTACCGCCACGAAGGAAGAATAGCCGGAAGTAGCTGCTGGAATATAACCAAACAATAACGCTTCGAAACCGCGAGACGGATGCGGAGCGAATGATTTATTCTCAATCCGCTGACAAAAACTCTCTAGGACGTCGTTCGAGTTAGAAAATGTTGCTGGGTTAAGCAACAGTTGATCTCGAATACCTTCTCGCTGTATCCCATGCTGTTCGTATAAAGCAATAGGAATCTTCCGCCCTAAAACTTCTGTCATAAATGCAGCAATAGCCAATTCTTGCTCAATCCAAACGGAAGCTCTTTTCTTGCTCTCACCTTCGGAGAAGCTTACATCGCCTCGATGATGCATGACTGCCACCAATCCGACGCACTTGTCGATTGCACCTAATACTAATTCGCGTTCAATGATATAGATGTTATCCATTTGAATCCGGCCAAGCTTTGCATACGAGAAGGATCGGATTCGAGTGCCAATAATCCTG
>JAYUNL010000125.1:0-27981 GCA_043761745.1 Rhodocyclaceae bacterium | reverse complement strand
CGTCGACTTGTCACATACAATTAGGTTCTTCATCCACGGCTCCTTAAAGTCCATGGGCTAACATCATATCTAATTTATTGAACGCAATGTCGTATCAATCGTTTTAGCCGCGTGGGCGCACCGCTAGGCGTCATGGGTGGCGTCGTCGATATATCGGTGATTCCCGGCGATACCGACCTCAACCGACTCACCCTGACCGAACAAAGTCCTGCGCAAGCGGCGGTGGTGATGGCCTCGTCGATGGGCTACACCGGGCCTATCACCTTGGCTGCGACTTCTTGTTTGCGCGAAACGGCACCGCCGCCCTATGTGCCATGCGCGAGTTACGGCCTCGCTACGCAGCTCTCAAAAACCGCACTGGCGCTCACCACCGGCAGCCAGGACACCTCCGCGCTCACGGTCACCGCCAACACCGCGAGCCCAGGGCGGACGCTGAATGGCAAATACTTGGTCGCCATTTCGGCGCTGGATGCGTCCGGTAGCGCCGTTGCCACTGGGCAGGCGGCCATCAACGTTAATCTTGCCGACAAGTTCGGCATCGTCGCCAATCCAGGACAATTGACACTGTTTCCCGGCGGCGACTGGACTACCGTGCAACTGGCGCTCACCAACTTAAGTGGCGTGGCCGGAGTCGTCAATCTGGAAATCGGCATCAGCGGATCACAAGCAGGGGATTTGAGTTACACGCTGACCCCGCGCTCGGTCACCACCACCAGGGCTAGCGCCGTGCCGACCACCCCGCAACTGAAACTAAAAGCGCTGGAGACGGCGCGCAGCGGCAACCCGAATGTGAATATCTATGCGAAGCGCGGCACAACGCAGATCGGCAACACCACGGTCGATGTACAGATCGACTGCAATTGTCGCGACACGGGCGCATTTGTCGAACCCGATGTGCTGACAGTCCAACCTTCTGCCGACCCGCTTTCGGACACGTCACCGTCCGGCGCGTACACCGTCAACACCGGGTTCTTGCAAAGCACCGCTGGGCCGATCCCCCATGTAGAAATATCGGGCAAAGTGCCTCAGGTGCTGAACGCCGCCGCCTGGGGTTTTAGTCCGAACGAGAAGTTTTTCCTGGTCGCCACGCTCAATCCGTCGGCTCCCAGTCAGACTTATCTCAGCGTTTATGATCTCTCGGCATTCAACCGTGTCGTGCAAAACATCACCATCGAGGGCTGCGGGTCCAACACGGCAGCGGCTTGCACGCCGCCGCCTTTGTTTTGCTTTGGCGGCGCGGCTTGCCTCTCACCCAAAGGCACGACGCCGAGTCTCACCATGGGGCATGCGAGTTGGGGCTTTAGTCCCGATGACAAAACCTTGCTGGTGGCGAAATTGGATGTCTCGCTATTCCCCACGCGCAGCTATACCTTGCTCGCCTACGACCTTGGTCATGCGAATTCCGAAGCGATGGTGAGCCAGCAATTCTCTGGCGGAAACGCGTTTTGGCGCTTCAGTCCGTGCGGCGACATGATCATGCATTTTGAACAACGTGCGAACGGCATGGCCATCGAGCGCGATGCGCGCTTCTGGGCGCTTGACGGCGGGCATTCGCCAGCTGCCAGCCGCCTATTGGCCACGGCGATCTACACCGGCAACACCGCAAACGGGGACGCCCCCTCTGCGCGCGTCGTCGCTGCGTCTTCCATCCCAAGTGGTTCGAGCGGCGATTTCGATGTCGCGCTTACGCATTTGGCGGTGCAGGGAAGCGCTCGCACCGACGGCTTCCAAAGCCTGCAATGCCGTGCGCGGTAGGGTAGCAACATTGCCTAGATCGTCTCTGGCTCGGTCGTGATCGCACCGCACGGACACTCCGCGACGCAGATGCCGCAGCCCTTGCAATAATCGTAGTTGAACTGGAAACGCTTGCCGGGGCCGAGTTTGATGACGGCGTTGTCGGGGCAGACGCCGTAGCAGTTGTCGCACTCGAAGCAGTTGCCGCAGGAGAGGCAGCGGCGTGCTTCGAACAGCGCGTTGGTCTCGTCCAGGCCACCCAGCACTTCGTCGAAAGTGGACTGGCGGCGGATGATGTCGAGTACCGGCTGCACAGTCTTGGGCGCGTCGGCGTAGTACCAGGTGTTGAGCATGTCGTAGGTGGCGATTTCGCTTTTGGGTGGCGCATCGTAAGTTGTGTCGCGCAGCCAGGCGTCGATATTGCGCGCGGCTTTCTTGCCGTGGCCCACGGCGACGGTGACCGTGCGTTCAGAGGGCACCATGTCGCCGCCGGCGAAAATACCCGGGTAGTCGGTCATCATGTTGGGGCTCACTTTCACTGTTCCGTTTTCAATGACGAGGCCCGGCACATTATCGAGCAGTGCGAGATCAACGTCCTGGCCGAGTGCCAGGACGAGTGTATCGGCGGCTATGGTTTCGAACTCGCCAGTGGGTTGCGGAAAGCCGCTTTCATCCAGCGCCATTTTCTCCACCGTGAAACCGGATTCGCTGACCTCCTTGATGGTGGATAGCCACTTCATCATGACGCCTTCGTCGAGCGCTTCCTGCACTTCAAAATCATGCGCGGGCATTTTTTCGCGTGTGCGCCGATAGACGATGATGGCTTCTTTCGCGCCCATGCGCTTGGCGGTGCGCGCCACATCCAGCGCGGTGTTACCGCCACCATAAACGATGACGCGGCGGCCCAACATCGGCTTCTCCTCCCCTTCCATGCCGCGCAGGACGGAGACCGCGTCGAGGATCTTGCTGGCATCGCCGGCGGGAATGTAAGCACGTTTGGCGAGATGGGCGCCGACAGCGAGGAAGCAGGCATCGAAGCCGCCTGCTTTCATGGTGGCGAGGATGTCGTCCACCTTGGTGTTGAGTTTGAGTTCCACACCCAGTTCGAGGATGCGTTGCACTTCTGCATCCAGCACCTCGCGCGGCAGGCGGTACTTGGGGATGCCGAAGCGCATCATGCCGCCGGTGAGTGGCCCGGCTTCGTAAATCGAGACAGCATGGCCGAAGCGGCGCAGGTGATAGGCGGCGGAAAGTCCCGACGGTCCCGCGCCGACGACCAGCACGCGTTTGCCGCTGCTCTCGCCGGCTTCAACACGCCAGCCGCGCTTGACGGCCTCGTCGCCGAGAAAGCGTTCGACGGCATGGATGCTCACCGTCTCATCCAACTGGCCGCGATTGCATGATGTTTCGCAAGGGTGATAACAGACACGGCCCATGATGGCGGGCATGGGGTTGTGCTTCACCAGCTCGCGCCAAGCCGCCTCGTAGTTGCCGGACTCCGCATGAAACAACCAGACCTGAATATTTTCGCCAGCCGGACAGGCGTTGTTGCAAGGGGGCAGTCGGTCGATATACACCGGCCGCACCGTACGCCACGAACCGGTGTGGTTGGCCAGAGAAGAGCCGGGATCGAGGGTGATCGCAAATGGCTTTTCCATTAAAGACTCTCAGGTAAGTCAGTGACGCTGGTTCCGCAAGTGCGGTCATTCCCGCGCATGCGGGAATCCAGCGCCTTGCTCACACACCACTGGATCCCCGCTTTCGCGGGGACGACAAATTCCAAGTCGCTCGCCTTACTCACCGCTCAGCCTCCAGCAGCCCGAACTTGCGGATGTTCTTATCGGCGATCGCTTGAATCCGCGCGATGGTGTCCGTCGCGGGAGATTTGCCGAAAAGATGGGCGAAGCGTTTTTGCGGTTTGAGGTATTCCTCCACCGGCACATGGCGGCGGATTTTCTGCGAGCGCACCACTTCACCATGCTCGGCTTCATAGAGGGGAAACAGCCCCGTCTCCACGGCCAGCCGCGCCAGTTTGATAGTGTCTTCGGGTGCCGCGCCCCAGCCTAGCGGACACGGCACCAGGATGTGGATGTAGCGCGCCCCGTGCAGACTCATGGCGTGCTTCACTTTGTCTTCGAGGTCATGCAGATAAGCGACGGACGCCGTTGCCACATAGGGGATGTTGTGCGCCATGGCGATTTGCGGCACGTTCTTACCCTGGCCAAAGCTGGCACCCGGCTCGGGGCCGATGGCCATGGTGGTGGCGGTGCGCGCCGCCGGTGGTGTGGCGGAGGAACGCTGCACGCCGGTATTCATGTAGGCCTCGTTGTCGTAGCAGATGTAGAGCACGTCGTCGTTGCGCTCGAACATGCCGGAGAGGCAACCGAAGCCGATGTCGGCGGTGCCGCCATCGCCACCCTGGGCGATGACGCGCACTTCGTTGCGGCCCTTCACTTTCATGGCTGCCGCCACGCCCGTTGCCACGGCTGCCGCATTGCCGAAGAGGGAATGGATCCACGGAATCTGCCAGGAGCTTTCCGGATAGGGCGTGGAGAAAACCTCTAGGCAGCCGGTGGCGTTGGTGGCGATAAGCTGGTTGTTGGTGGCGCGCATGGCGGCGTCGATGGCGTAGCGCGCGCCCAGGGCCTCGCCGCAACCCTGGCAGGCGCGATGGCCGGAGTTGAGCGAGTTGGTGCGCTCCATATTCGCTTGCACGCTGCGCTGCTGCTCGTCGAGCAGGCGATTGCCAACGGTGAAGGTGCCGGTCTGGTAGAACTTGATAGGTTGTAATTCCATCACCGTCTCCTCAAACTACCCAAGGACCCGTAGGATGGGGGGCCTCATTTGCGTCTTGGGTAACCCATCAGCCGTTGATTGATGGGTTACGGCAAAGAACGCCTCCACCCATCCTACGAGGGCTACCGTGGCGATTTTGTAGGATGGGTGGAGGCGCTTGCGCCGTAACCCATCGGCATCGCTTGGAAGATGGGTTGCCAAAACGTAAATAAGGCTCCACCCATCCTACGAGCTTGTCGCTGGTGCAATACGTTCGTGTCATCGCCTCACGCCACCTTGCCAGTCAGGTTGCCGATATCGCGCAATATATTTTCCGCCGATGGGCCGGAGCGGCGGCGCGCTCTTTCGCGTTCCAATTCGCGATCAACGGCTTTGTGATTGAGATCGAGGAAGGTCAGCGGCTCCAGTTCGTCGCGCAGGACCTGGTCGAACAGCGCACGCAGGCTAGTCTTGGTGATGGCGCGTCCGCCCAGCCCAGCGACGACGGTGTAGGTCTTTATCGAAATCCCTGAGAGCGCCATATTTAGGTCGTGCGAGACGATGCCGCCTATGCCCACCGCGAGCGACTTCTCGATGACCACTACACGCCGCACATGCGACAGCACTTCATGCAGCGCATCGCCGGGAAAAGGGCGGAAAGAGCAGATCGAGACCGCGCCGATGGCGATGCCGGCTTCGCGCATGTCGTCAATCACGTCCTTGATGGTGCCAATCACCGAACCCAGTGCAATGACAATGGTATCGGCGTCCTCGGTACGATAGCGGCGTATCAGCCCGCCGGCTTCGCGGCCAAACACCTGCTTGAACTCTTCGGACAATTGCGGGATCAATTCCAGCGCGCGCACCTGGCGGTGATGAGCGAGGTAACGCACTTCCATGAAGGCGTCCGGCCCCACCATCGCGCCTATGCTCACCGGCTCGGCAGGGTCGAGCACCTGACGCGGCTCGAAGGGCGGCAGATAGCGGTCAACCTGTTCCTGCGTGGGGATGTCCACGCGCTCATAGGCGTGAGTGAGGATGAAGCCATCCACGCACACCATCACCGGCAGCGAGAGTTCTTCGGCGAGACGGAAGGCTTGAATGTGCAGATCGGCGGCTTCCTGGTTGGTCTCAGCGTAGAGTTGTATCCACCCGGCATCGCGCATGGACATGGAATCCGTATGGTCGTTCCAGATATTGATGGGCGCGCCGATGGAGCGATTGCCTATGGTCATGACGATGGGCAGGCCCAGCCCTGCGGCGTTGTAGACGGCTTCGGCCATGAAGAGCAAGCCCTGACTGGCGGTGGCCGTATAGCTGCGCGCGCCAGCGGCTGAAGCGCCGATGGCCACGGACATCGCGGCGAATTCGGATTCGACATTGATGAATTCGCAGTGCTGTAACTCGCCGCTTTTTACCATCGCGCCCAGGCCTTCGACGATATGCGTCTGAGGCGTGATTGGATAGGCGCAGATCACTTCGGGGCGGCACAAGGCCACGCACTCGGCGACGGCGTGAGAACCTTCTGTTTGCTTAAGCACTGGCTGCCTCCTGCTTTTCTTTCAGCACGAAGTCGTAAGCCTCCTGAGCCGCCGCGCAATTGCCTTCGGCAATCTTGGCGGGAAATTTCTCGCGGATGGCGGCGAACACCGATTCGAGCTTCACCACCTCGGAAATAGCGGCAAAGCCGCCCAGCAGCGCGGCATTCGGTAGTGGTCGACCGACATGCTTCAAGGCGAGTTCGCTGGCCGGCACAGTGCACAGCCGCTCGTGGCGCAAGCCTTTACAGAAATCGCTCAGACCCAGTTCATCGAAGCTGCGCGTGGAATTGATGAGGATGTAACCGTCGGGCGGCACGCCGCTGAACAGGTCAACCTGATGCAGCAGCGTCGGGTCTTGAATGATAAGTGCGTCCGGTTGCATGACCGGCTCGCGCAAACGGATTTCCTTGTTGGCTATGCGGCAGAAGGCCATCACCGGCGCACCCATACGCTCGGACCCGAAGCTGGGGAAGGCCTGGGCAAATTTGTCTTCAAGAAACGCCGCAACGGACAGCATTTCTGCCGCCGACACCACACCTTGCCCGCCCCGGCCATGAATTCTGACCTGAAATAGCATGCTGCGTTCTCCCGTCGAACACCCGACAGAAAAGTTTAGGCGCGCCGGCAGCGCCCGCTATTGCGCTAAGTCAAGATCGCGTCAGTGCTGGCCCAAACGCAGTGTGATGCCTTTGGCGCCGGGCGCGAGCGCGTTGGAGGCTACCTCGATATCGCCCGGCTTAGCGATTGCATCGCCGCTCTTGGAAATGCGCGCAACGACAAGAAGTTTGGGCACGGAAGAGATTTTGCGTTCCGGCGACAGACTGGCGGCATCGTCAAAGGAAAACGGCAAGGGGAGGTCGCGCACCTGCTTGCGCAGCGCGGCCAGCGGCATACGCGAGCCATCTGCCGCACGTACGAACACGAACACGGTGTCGGTGGCGGCCACTTGCGTCTTCAAGGCCGGGTCGATATCCACTGTACCGCTGACGATAGGTTTGCCACCAGAGGGCGCTGGCGCTATAGCCGATGAGGATGGCGCTTGCGGCGCGCCGGCCTTTGCGGCGAGCGAAGCGGGTATGGATGCGCTGCCACCGGCGAGCTTTTCCGCTTGAAGAATTTCCGCTGACAGCGCCTTGGCGAGTTCGGAATCAGCCGGCAGCAGCGTCTGCATGCGCCGCCAGTGAGTGCGCGCGCCGACGTAATCCTGCTTGTCGAAAGCGGCGCTCCCCGCCAGAGCGAGTGCCTTGACGTTGTTCGGATCCAGCGCCAGGGCGCGACCGATGATCTTTACCGGCGCGCCATCAAAGCGGCCTTGCTGCGCCATGGCCGACACATAGGCCCAATCGGCGAGTATCTGGGCGTTATCCGGCACCAGCTTGGCTAGCCGCGCGTAGGCCTTCTCGGAATCCTGGTAGCGGCCCATGACGCCATAGGATTGCGCCAGCATGGACCAACCTTGCGCGTCATCCGGCGTGGTTTCCAAACGTGCCGCCAACTTGGCGACCATGCCTTCGATTTGATCCGGCGTGACCGCGTGCGGATTTTTCCCTGCAGTTGCCGCAGCTTCAGGTGACGTGGCTTGCGGAGTACCGAGCAGAAGATAAAGGCCAATGGCGATGAGTGGTAGTGCGACACTGATCAATACCACCATGATGCGTCCGCCGCCTTTGGCCGTGGCGATAGGCGCGGTGGTGCTCACCTCGCTTAACAGACGCTTTTCCAGTTCCTTGCGGGCGTGCTCATGCTGCGCCGGATCGAGATTACGCGCCGCCAGATCGGCATCCAGTTCCGCGATTTGATCCCGCACTACGGCGAGATTCACGTCGTCCTGCGAAATCGCAGCATTTTTGCTACGGTCTTTGCGCAACAACGGCGGCAACAATAAAGCCAAGGCCGCAACGAGCAACAGACCTGCACCCACCAGGAAGGCGATCATTCTTTCTCCTTAGATTACATTTGTCACGGTGCGCAGGGTACCCGATTCCACGCACGTATGTCGCCCCATACAGATGGGTGCGACGGTTGGTTGGTCAAAAGAAAACGGGGCCGGATAGTCGCCCCGCTTCATTATCACGGTTGACCTGCGGCCCTATTCGTCCGGATCGACGTATTCCTTCGGCAGCTTGTGAGCGATGCCTTTGTGACAGTCGATGCAGGTTTTCCCTTCAGCCTTCGCCTGCATGTGCTTTTTATAGGGGGTTTTCTTCTGGAGCTCCGCACTCATTGCCTCGTAATTGTGGCAGTTGCGGCATTCGATCGAGTTGGTGGCTTTCATTCTGTCCCACTCGTGCGTCGCCAGTTCCATGCGCTTGGCTTCGAATTTTTCCTTAGTGTCGATGCTGCCGGTGAGCTTGCCCCACACCTCGAAGCTCGCTTTCGATTTGCGGATCATTTTATGCACCCAGTCCTTGGGCACATGACAATCCGAACAGATGGCGCGCACGCCGGTACGGTTGCTGTAGTGGATGGTTTCCTTGTATTCCTGATACACGGTGTCGCGCATCTCGTGGCAGGAGGTGCAGAACGCCAGCGTGTTGGTCGCTTCCAGGCCGGTGTTGAAGCCACCCCAGAAAATGATGCCGCCGAAGAAGCCGACCAGAAGCAGGGTCAGGAGTGAATACTTCGCGCTCGGTTTCCTCAAGATGTCGAGCAGCGCGCGCAATCTGGATTTCTTTTCAACTTTTTCGCCCATGATTTTTCCTCGTTGAATGGTCGGTAGCTCAGTACGTGAGCCTGTCATTACGGCTCGCTAAATGAGCCTTTTAAATTTCTCGCATCCCTTAGTTCGTATTTATAAACAGGCTAGTTCTTTTGCACACTTCTACAAGCATCTAAACAACAATTGATGGTCCGGTCTGTTCACAAAACCACATCTATTCCTTCCCATCTATGTTCAGTTTCCTCATTTTTTCCCAGAGGTTTTTGCGGCTAATTCCAAGCACGGCCGCCGTCTCGGCAATGCGACCATCCTTGCTTTTAAGTATCTGTTCGATGTAGCGGCGCTCGTAACCACCGAGATAATCGTTGAGGAAACTTGAGGTTGTCGATTTCTCGACCTCATGTGGAATATTGAAGAGTAGATCCGGTGTCAGAACCGCCTGGCTTGACAGGATGCATGCTCGCTCCAAACAGTGTTTCAGCTCTCGTATATTGCCGGGCCATGGATGTTCAAGCAACGCCTGCTCGGCAGTAGCGCTAATTTCTCGCCGAGCCCTGCTATGTTGAATGGCCTCTGCATCCAAAAGCAACCCTGCCAGCCACAAAATATCCTCTTTGCGTTCGCGCAGCGGCGGCACATGCAGTTCAAGCACATGGATGCGATAGTATAAATCCTCGCGAAACTCGCCAGCCTCGACCATTTTCTTGAGTACCTTGTTGGTTGCACAGACTAGATGAATGTCAACGGGGATTGGCGCCTCACCGCCAACACGTACCACCTTCCGTTCCTGGATGGCGCGCAACAATTTCACCTGCATTGAAAGCGGCATGTCGCCGATTTCATCAAGGAACAATGTGCCGCCGTCGGCCTGTTCGAAGTAGCCTTTCTTGTCGCGCAGCGCTCCCGTGTACGCGCCCTTTACGTAGCCAAACATCTCTGCTTCCAGCAGCGTCTCCGTTAGCGCGCCGCAATTGACGGTGATGAATGGCAGACGCCATTCCGGGTCGCGCTGCCGATGCAAAGCACGCGCTACTTCCTCCTTGCCAACACCGGATTCTCCGGTGATCAACACTGTGGTGTTGTCGAGCGCTAGCCTAGGCAGAATCGCTTCGATATTGCGCATGGCGCTTGAAATGCCCAGTACACCTGCTCCCGAATGATCCCCACTGCCAAGTGTTATCTTTGCGCATATGGTTCGAACTTTCTCGATCAGAACCCGGATATCGAGAGGTTTGGTGAGATAGTCCTCAGCACCAAGCTTGAGCAGGCGAACGGCACGATCGATGGCACCATGGCCGGTAATAAATATGTAGGGCGGAAGTTCAAAGCCAGCGCCTCTTAATTCCTCGAACAACGTTTCGCCGTCGATATCCGGCAGCATGATGTCGCTGATGACAAGGCTATATTTATCCTGGCTGAGAGACTTGCGCGCCGCTTCCCCGGTCTTGAACCAGACACACTCAAAACCTTCAAGACCAAACCGATCTGAGACCGCTTCGCCCATGATTACATCGTCCTCGATCAGACAAAGACGATAGGAATTCATGCTGAAGTGCTTTCACTAAATGGTATCGTTACCGAAAAACTCACATGCTCATTGTTTCGTTCCAGCAAAATGCGGCCGCCTATTTGCTGCACGATCTGGTAGGTTACCCAGAGGCCGAGCCCATGTCCGTTTTCGCTAAGCGGAGAAAACGGTTCGAAGAGATGCGATATTTGTTCCGGTGTCAGTTGTTTTCCGTCATTTTCAACGACCATGTGCAATACAGCAGCATTCACTTCGATGGAACAGGCGACCAGCCCCTTTTGATTAGCTGCTTGAATGGCGTTGAGCAGTAAATTGATCAGAATCTGTCTCACCTGATTGGCCTGTAGCGGCACTGACTGGGCAATACTGGACCGCCAGTCCAAGCGCAGTTCTTTTTTCTGCGCCTGGGGAAGGACCAGACTGCGAATATCCTCAAAATCCTGGGGCTCAAGATCACGACTTCTCGCGCGTGCCTCAACCAGCAACGCCCCCACAGTCTCCTTGATCTGGAGAAGGCCGCGCTCGACAAGATAAATCGTCTTGGCGGTGCGAGGATCCACCTCGCCATGGCTCTTCAAGGTATCGAGGGCGGTGAGCATGCCCCCCAGCGGATTGTTGATCTCATGAGCCACACCCGCCGCCATATGGCCGACAGCTGCGAGTCGTTCCGAATGAACAATTTGCGCCTCCAGAACCTTTTTAGTTTCCTGTTCGGTCAACATGCGCCGATAAGTCTCGAAGAGTTGGCCAACCTCGTCATGATAGGAATAAAGGTCCATATCTAGATCTCTAGGATCACTAGAATCGAGCATTTTCATACGCTCAGTAATCAGCACCAGCGGACGCGACAGGCGCTGCCCCCAATACCAGGTGATCGGCAAAAGAATTACCAGAACCAACAAGCCCATCAATCCACCCTGCTGGGCGACGTGATGGAAATTCGGCCACAGTACATCCTTGGAATTAACCACGATCAGCGTACCAAGGCGGTATCCATCTTTAATAATTGGCGCTGCGAAATATAAATTCTTCTCATCCTGCATATCAAAGGTTGGCACATTTTCGTTTTGCGAATCGGCAATGCGTTTTACCCACACGCCATATTCCGGCGTAAGCCGGCTAACTTCTGTGAACATGGGTATGGTTTTCGGGCTGGTGGATACAACAACCCTGAGATCATTATCGAGAATCAATAAGGCCTTTGGCAGCAACAATTTTTTAATATTGGTATCGTCAAGTTGCGCGTTTATCATCGCATAAACGTACCAGATATCGTCCTCCATCAAGGGCATATACAAGGATCCGGCCAGTTTGCGCGCCAGGTTGGAAGAACTGACCTTCAAGTCTTCCTGTATATCTTGATAGGAGCCCATTATTAGTGAGCCTGTCACCATGAGTACAGTTATGCTGATCAGGAAAGCGCCCCACAAGGGGAGCTTGTAGCGGAGGCTCAGGTCAAAAATACTTTTCATTATTCGCCCAATGCCTGCTTCATTTTGACCACTTGCTCGTACATTTTCACATCACCGGGGATAAATCCGTCAAGGTTCAGTCGTTTCAACAGCTCAACTCCCTTAGGATCCTGCGCCATACCGATGAGCGCATCCTGCATAGCTTTGTAATCCTCCTTGCTAACGGAATTACTGGCAACCAGCGGTGGGGCGCTATATTTATGTGATTTGGCAATGATGCGGGTTTGTCCCGTCAGGTCGGGACGGGCTTTCGCCAGTGAGTCCCAGACCGAACCATCGACCGAACCTGCATTGGCAAGTTGCAATGCCACGGCTTCAATAACCTCACGCTCAGAGTGAGTAAAAAAAATCTTGCGGAAAAAATGCGCCGGGTTTTTTCCAGCCATCAGCAATTCATAGCGGGTTTCAAGGTAGCTTCCGTTGGCGCTTGGATCAGCAAAGACGAACACGGCTGTTTCCAATTGCAACAAAGAAGTAGTCCCGGTGTCAGTGGCAGGTACTATCAGATAGGAGTTAAAGTAGGGTTGTCCCTTGTATAGGGGTATGGCGAGTAGGTGAATTCGGCTCCTGATCTGTGTATCTGGGTAGTCCCTTATCCAAGCAAAATCCATTCTCCCCATGTGTTGCTCCACAAAGGCGTCTTTCGACATTCGCAGCGTGACGATTTTTACCGGGCGATGTAGCTTGTTCTGAAAATATTGACCCCACTCAGAAACCAGAACATGCTGACCGCTAAATAGGCTATTTGGCAAGCCAATACGGATCGTCGAATTCCTCTGTTCGGCCCAAACCGGGACTGCAACGAGCAGCATGCCTACACATAAAAGCATCCACCCATACCGGCAAGCTTTGTTACGATAAGGTAACGTTAATTGATTCATTTTGATCTGATGTTACAAAAAAGTAACTCATCAATACCAAATCCAAAAGTTATGGAATCGAAGTGGATGGCAGTTTCTTTGATTGCCGATATTTGTTCTTTTTAATACAGCAACTTATCTATCAGAACTCCTTTAAGTATTTTCCTGGAGTGGCAGCAATAAACGCTACTTATGCAAAGCAAAGCACTAAACGATCCATCTTCAAGGCGAACTCAGTCACGACAAAAGCATGCGGCCGGTACTGCTTCCATTTATCTTAAAGCGCCCTGAAAACTAAGGGAACGTGAGCCTATTTCACACTAACGTTCCGTGTTCTGTTCAACATTGGAACTTTCTATTATGTATTTCCCGTTTCCTAAAATGACTTTCTTCGGGTAAATCAAGAATGTGAAAATGGTCGGCTATCTCATCCATAATATAACGTTACCGTATGGTAACGTTATATTGACATTTGATGTACTTAGTCGTCATAAGGCAAGCCATTTTCTCTCGAAAACGCTTCGGTTGCCTGTTAGTTTTCTAAATCCCAGAAAGGCCTCGAGACCTTTGTCCGTGGGCATTTTAGAAAATAAGATTCACCCAAGTTAATCATCACGAGGATACGGAAAGTAAGACTTGTGGTTCTGGCGCATATCTTGCTGAACTTCGATAACTGGAGGTGCCTCCGAATCTGAACTTGATGTCGCGCTCTGCGGCTACTTGTTCAGCGTTACCCCAGGTATTCTCCGTTTCGATGTTTCCGGCCATGACCGCCCATGATCTGGAATAAGCCACATGGATGACCGGCGATGCGGCAATAGGAAACACCTGTAAGCGAGTTGCTTTTTTAACCCTTTTAACCCGATGGAGAGACTTAAATGATGAAAAGATTTTGCGTGATTCTAGGTATGGCTGCTCTTCCCCTTACACTGCATGCTGCTGCGGTGGATGAAGAAGCGGCGAGGGCGACATTGAAACAGAATAACTGCTTCAAGTGCCATTCTGTTGACAAGAAGAAGGACGGCCCTGCCTTCAAGGAAACGGCGGACAAATACAGGAACAAGCCAGATGGCGTAGACAAGGTGTACAAACATATCACGACCGGTCCGACCGTGAAGATCGACGACCAGGAAGAGAAACACAAAATCATGAAGGGCAGCGACGACGAAATTCACAACGTGGTTAATTGGATTCTGTCGACGAAATAAGTAGACGTTCAATTGCAGACCACAGCACAAGGCGCTTTTATACGGCGCCTTGTGCTTTAACATCTGTAACCGGAAGACGGAATTAAATGAAAAGTTTGTTCAAGAGGATTTTGGCCGCCATCGGCAGGTTGGTTGAGAAAACTCCCGGTGGCCACATGGCCGTTCTGGGTATGGGGACTGTTCGCAGGTGTTATTGGTCATTGGCTTCACCTCAACGCTGGTGTACACCAGTACGGAAAAATTTTGTTCCGCCACCTGCCACGAGATGACCGATAACGTGGCAAAGGAATATCAGGGTTCCATTCACGATACCAACCGCACCGGCCTACGCGCCACCTGTCCCGACTGCCACCTATCAAAGATAACAAGCTAAAGTAGTTTAAAAGCTGCCCTCAGGGGTAGCTCTTCGGCTCGTGGTTCACGCCGTGGCACATCAGGTAGCACTGCCCACCGCCGGCCCCCGGAATATATTCAAGACGATTCTGCACGGTGGAGCGGGTGACGACGGCGATGCCCATCCGGTCAAAAAGCATGAAGTTGATCAGGTGGGGCTGCTGACGCGAGCCATGCGGATCGTGGCAGGCGGCGCAGGAGGTCTGCGTCAGCGGGTTGGACAAATGCTTCGCATGTGGGAATTGCCCCGGGCTATCGATGGTCAGTGCGTTGCGGTCGTGGCACTTGTAGCAAAGAGCGAAGTTTTGCAGCGACTCGACCGCCGTGCTTTCCGTGCGGTATTCGCGCTCAAGGATCGGCTGGTAAATGGAGCCGTGCGCTCCCGCCGGCTGCGTGCCGCCCGATATCCACGCGTTATTGTTGTGACAGCTCATGCAGCCGATCTGGCTCGAGGCGGTGTATCCCGGCACCAGGTTCTGGATCGTCGGATTTTTCCCCATCGCCACCACGGGATGATAGGACGGGTTGACCGGGTCAAACTGCAGGCGCGCGTTGCGCACGTTATCCTGGCGCTGGATGCCGGCGGTGGCCGCAGTATTCATGCCGTGGCATTTATAGCAAACCTCATATTCGAAGCTTGCCGTGGTTACCGGCGCACCGCTTTGATTGATGCCCCGCACCCCCTTCAATTTCCCGGAGACAGCGGGAACACTGGCCGTGCTCGTATCCGCAACGTGGGCATTGTGGCAGTCCGCGCAGGTAACGTGGCGTGGCATCAGCGTAGCAGCTTCATTCGGCGTGTGGGTCCATTCGGCGTTCTCGATTGGATGGTGGGAAGGCTTGGAGAATTCCATTTGTATATTAAGGGTGGCGACCGTACCGGCATGGCAAACACTGCAATTCGCCGCCTCGCCGCTTTGTGCCAGCAGCGCTTTGCCATGGCCGGCGGCATGCGGGCGATGGCAACTCTCGCAAGCATTATCGGCAACCGTCGCGTAGCTGCTGGTGGGCCACGGGCTGGTGCCAATGCCGTTCCAGGTGGCGAGCGAGTTGGCATGGGTCGCGCCGCTCCATCCGTTCATTTTATGACAGGTAGTACACAGCGCACCGTAGCGCGTATCCATGCGCAAAAAGTTCGGCCGCCTGTCCTCATGCGCATCATGACAACTGTTGCATTGGAGTTCGCCATTGCGGTCGAGGGGCGTCGTCTTCGTCAAACTCAGCGGATCAACCAGTTCGCCACGATTAGCGGTTAGTGCACCGTCATAGACAAAGGAGATCGGATGATCGCCGGATAGGTTGGTGCCGAGCACTGCCTTGCCGGTGAGCACGCCGAGCGTGGGTTGCCCGCCTTTCGGCGGAACCCGTAGGTTACCCATCGCCAGCGAACCATCGTGGCAGGACAGGCACAAACGCGAACTGCCCGTCGGCTGCTTGACCTGCGCCTTGAGCGTCGTGCTTTCGTAAAGCTGGTAGATTACGCCGGAGAGTTCCCGGTTCCATAGCGCGCTTTGCGGACTGGCGTTGTGTGGTGTGTGGCAATAAACGCACAAGCCAGTGGTTTCCGGGGCACGAAAAGTGCCGGGGCCAGTCGGCGTGAGATTGTGTACGGTGTTGGCAATCGATGTCATTGCCTCGGCTGGAGGGGCCAGGGTGACAATCCCTATAACTACAACACCGATAAACAGCCTGGCATGGACGCGGGAAAATATTCGAGTCAAGCCACTGTTTAAGTAGTCGGGCAGTGGACCTCTTTCAGAGTTGCTTGTCATTTTGGTAATTCCTTTCCAGTCGCGATAGCCCCCAGAAAGACCTGCACGCGACGGTTGTAAGCATCGGCCACATAGACCTTGTCGTCAGCCGAGATAAAAATCCCTCTAGGCAGTTGGAACTGGCCGGGCTGGCTACCGTGTTCGCCGAATGCGAGCAACAATCTGCCCTGCTGATCGAAAATCTGTACGGCATCGAAAAGCGCATCGACGACATAATAGTGACCCTCGCTATCGGCCGCGATCCCTTTGGGTGCGGCAAAATCCCCGGCACCGTTGCCGGCCTTGCCAAACTTGCGCAGAAAGCGGCCGTCCCGATCGATAAACTGGATGCGAAAGTTAAGCGCATCGGTCACCAGCAGTACTCCACTGGCATCCAGCGCCAGGTGCGTCGGATGGTTGAACTGCCCTTCCCCGTTGCCGCTTTCGCCCATGTTGCGCACTAGTGTGCCATTGGCTTCGAATACCGCAATGCGGTGCCTGAGTGAATCGAGCACGTAAAGCCGATGCGACGGCTCGTCCCAGACTATCCCCGCCGGGCGCTCCAGTCCCTGGGTTGCGAACGAGCGGATCAGCGAACCCTCGCGATCAAGCTGGAAGACCGTTTTCAGACTGGTATCGGCAACAAACACCGCGCCGTCCGGACCCAGTGCGAGCGCCACCGGCGAAACCAGTGCCTGCTCGCCGACGTGCATCACCCGGACAAAACGGCTGCGCGGCGCATCCAGAATCCACAGCGATTGTGCGCCCGGATCGGCCACGTAAAGCACGCCGTCGCGCTCGACCACGGCGCTCGGTTGCTCAAAGATGCCCTCGCCGCGTCCGCTCAGGGCATCGGCCAGTCTGCGCAAGAACGATCTGCTGATGCCCCAGTCACTAGGCCCGGTTACGCTGCGCAAGTAGCGAATGCGCGCTGGTGCCGGGGGCTTCGGCCATACCAGAGGTGCTACATCTGTGGCCGCGGCCGTGGCCTCATCCCTATCCGCTACCGGAGCGGATCCGGCACACGCACCCGCCAGCAGCAACGCTGCAGCCAAGGCAAGCCAAGCTTTATACTTGTATATTCGCGTCATCAGAATTGCCTCACTGCGTTGATGAATAGATTCAGACTGGTTGAGCGGCTCCCGCCACGCAACCATTCGCTGTAGTTCAGACCGCTAGTCAGCGTCAGTTGACCAACCGCCAGTTTGCTTTGCAGGCGCGCCTGCATGAGGGTCTGCGAAGGGATTCCGCTGTCGCTGTTTCTGCTCCAATCCAATGAAGCCGAGTTGTCCCAGCCACCCGGCGTATACCAATCAAGAGAAGTACGCGCCGAACGCGAATCACTCTTGTGTTGTATGGGCAGCGTGTATTGCGTTTCGCTGGCATTCAGGCCGAACATCATCTTCATATAGGAATTGACATCCCAGAACAGCGACGACGCGAACTTGCGTCCGCGATAGGCGGTAATGTTCGATTTATAGTTATCAAAATCCAGGCTCGCATTCGCATCCATCGCCAGCAAAGAGCCGCGCGAGCTGATCCGCAGGTTATTCAAACTGCGGCTGTCAAGAAACTGACTTGTGCCGCTCAGTGGCGTCTGATCCGATTGCTGATGGTTATATGCAACCGCTATCCAGCGGTAGTCCACCCCTATGCCGAAACCCGAGCCCTTCGTTTCATACTTGAGATTTCGATCTACCTGATAGTTGTAATCCACTACCAGCGGATCACCGGCAAGAATCAACAGGCTCGATACCCGGGGCACAATCCGTATCTGGCTGCCTTCCGTGACGGCATCGTAATCGACCCCGGCCGTGACGGGAATTCGTCCGCCGCCTCTGGCATCCCACACAACGATGCTGGCAGCGACGACGAAGGAATGATCGATCAGGAAACCGGCGCCGGCAACAAGCGGCGAAGGGGCGTTGTGCGCCTCTTCGAAGACGCTGATGCTCGATGTGCTCAGCTTGTTGTCGGTGAGTTGATAGCTGCCGGACCAGCTCGCGAAGAAGCTCCCTTTTCCGGGCAGGCTGTGATGGTAAACCTGGTTTAACCTACCGCCGTAGAAAGTGGTCGAACCGTTTGCCAGCGTGCTACTGCTGCCATTCAGCGCGGCGGTGGTATTCAAGTTCGTGTACAACTGGTGCGCTAACGTAAGGGTCCCGTTCTGCCGTGTGCTGGTGGTTCCGCCTAAATCTTGCTGGGTGAAACCATAATCATAATCGGTGTTGAGATTCCGGGAATGGTCGATGTGCAGATGTTCTCTGGCGGAGGTCGTGGTAGAAGGCGAACTGCCATTGCGCGTCAAATAGCCCAGGTAGGAATCGAAGCGACGGGTCAGGTTGGGCCCGAAGTCGAGGCTGTAGACCAGGTTGGCTGCCTTGGACTGGAAGTTCCCGTAACTGAACTCCTGGTTGTGCTGGTCATTGACCTGAAAACCCAGCCCGAGATCGGCAGTCTCGAAGCCCTTGCTCGCATGGAATTCAAGCTTCTTGCTGGTCTCGTCGGTTTTCAGGCTCTGGCCGAAGATCGTCGTCGTGCTGGTGTTGTGTCCGCTAGTCAGGCTCAGCCTGGATTCGAACCAGAGGAAGCCCCAGTCCTTCAATACGCTATTCTCGCGCAGACTGAAATTGGCGCCACGGTTCTCCAGGGTTGCTTCCCGATGCCCGCCAAAAGGCTGTAGATACTGGCTCTGGTTGCGATTGGCAAACACGGAGGCCGTATAGGGTTTTTCGGCGAGGAAGGTCGAATAGAAAGAGTAGCCGATGAGTTGGTCCCGGGATGCCGTGCTGGTTCCAGTGCTGCTGTTTTTATTCTGATCCAGACCCAGTACGAGCCCGAGTCTTCCGGTCCACAGACGCGGACTGACCACATAGAATCCATCGTTGGCAATCTTGAACGTTTCTTTAAATAGAAGATTCGAGGATGTCGATGCTGCCGCATTGGCGGAATGCTGGGCTTGACGCTCACTCGCAAAGCTCAGTTCCAGCGAGCCTGACCAGGTTCCAAGTCCGGCGGATGGCAACTCCCAGGACGATAGCTGTTCCCAGCTCGGTAGTTGCAAGGACGGTAGTTTCGAGGATGGGGCCTCCGCGGACTGTGCCCATGCCGAGCCGATGGGCGTGATTAAAGTGATCAGCGCCAGCGTCGTCATGACGCGTGCTCGTCGCCGCATCATTTTCGATGACATCGATTGCAGGTTTCAAAGCTCACGGCAAAAGCCGTTTTGCCGTGGTTGTGACATACGCCGCAGTATTGCCCCACCTCGATCGCGTCCATGGTGATCGAGGTGGTTCCGGCTTTCATCTCGAAGCCGACGCTTTTGTTGTGACAGACATAGCACTTGAAATTCACCCGATGCACCCAATGGGGAAATATCGCGGGTGCGATATCTTCGCTACCCTTGCTCTTGCGCACAAACTTCACGTCGCCGACGACAGGAGCACCCATGGCCGTAGGCGCCAGTACGCTCAGCAAGGCGCAAACAACGGGGTAATATCTCATGCGCATCATGTTTTCTTTTTCACCTTATGACAGCCTTTGCAGCCATTAGGCTGGGTGATCGCCACCTTGTCGTGGCACACACCGCAATACTTGCCATCGTCCATGGCGTCCATGGTGATTTTGCTGCTGCCCGCCTCTTTCTTGAAAATCGCCGGGTGGCAGTTCGTGCAAGTCAGCCATTGGGTATGCGTCGCGTGAGGAAACACCACCATTTTGTCCGGTCTGCCCGACGTGGAGAGTTCGATTTCATCGTCCGATGTCTTGCCTGGGTCGGGCGCATTGGGATCGATGGCCCCTCTGGGCTGGATGGCCTTGTCCGCCAGCGCGGCCATCCAGTCGATGTTGTCATCGTCGTCTTTTGGCAGCTTCTTGAAAATCGCCGGCCAGTCGGGTGGTGGCCCTGACTTGGCCTTAAACTCCATCAACTCCTGATACTCCTTGGAGGCAGTGGGAGGCGGCGCTTCCACGAATGGTACGCGTCTGGGGAGGCGTACCATAGGCATATCGGCCGGATCTTTCCCCGGTGGAGGAATATCGAACAGCATTTCCATTAAGTGGCTTTGGGTGCTGCAAGCGGCGATCATGCCGCCACACAGGATGACAAGCAGCCACCGTGCAGGGCGCAAACGAGCGCATGAACTCAAGGCGAACCCAATTCCTGGCGCGCAATGACTCAGGAAACGCAGTCTCACAGTTTTCTTTTGTTCACTGAATATTCACTGGCAGGAAACGTATTTTTGGCCTGTGACCTGTCCGGCCCGTGACCTGTCCTACAAGTTCCGCCCACAACAGAGCGAGTGGATTCGGCAGCCAAAGACACCGGACACCGTGAGCTATCAAGTAAACCTAAGGGACAGAACACGGGCTAACAAGAACTAAATTAGTTATAAATTCTAACATAGCCCCGAGATGCCAGAGATTGACGGAGGGAACACTTCAAACACCGGATTAGCTTGCCAACCCGGCCTTCCCCAAAATCGACATTGAAGGCCCGAGTAAGCGGGCAGACTACCTGATGGATTAAGCCCTGTTCACTCTGGATGAATGAGGCTTAAGCTGCAAGCGCTCTTGCCGCTGGCACAAGTTGAGCTATAACCGGTTGCGCAAACAAAGCGCCCCTTTGCTACGGTTCCACGACGCTGCGCCACCCGACTTAGCAAGCACAAAAAAAGGCGCCGACCCGAAAGTCGGCGCCCCTTTGGGCGGTTTAAAAAACCGCCTTGCTCTTACTTAATGTGGCATTGCGTGCAGATGTAGCCATCCGCTTTGCTCTTACCTGCAATCTTCGCGCGCAGGAAGAAGTCATCGGTTGCCGCCTTGTTGTGCGGATCATGGCAGGTAGAACATTCCATGCCCGTTATCCCCGCAGTCGCGCCGCGTGTGGGGGCGGTAGCCGTTTGGGTGAACAGGTTGATTGTGGCAAGAGCTCCGCTCGAAGTAGGCGCAGGATCGAACTCTGCTAGCACCACGTTAGCACCGGTGGTTATGCCATTGTAGGTATTCGACGCTGATCCGAATGGATAAGGCATGCCGACCGGGTGGTTGCCTTTCATGTTACCAGCGGCGCCGATAACCTTGGCTGCCATGGCGGGGGTGAGGGGGATGTCATCGCCAACCTTTTTATTGCCGCTATATTCTCCCGGCGCACCTTTGTATACAGCAACGTCACCGATTGCCACCGAGCCATCATGGCACGACAAGCACTTCACGGTGGGGCCCTTGTAGGTAGCGCCAAGAATGCTCGGGTAGTTGGTACCGCCGGTGGTCTTTGCATCATCCCATGCAAAAGTATTGCCCGAAAGCTTGTGATTCCATAGCAACGCCGTCGTAATCGCCGAGTGCGGCGTGTGGCAAAACGTGCACAGACCGATGGTCGTCGTGTTGGTGGCGTTCGTCGTGAAATCGTGATCGGTGCCGATGACCCCAGCCCCGGGCACGACCGCCGCCAGCGCAACTGCCGGAAGCGTCAGGGCAAGACTGACTGCCAACGCTTTAATGATGCTTTTCATGATAATTCTCCTAAAAGTTTAAAATGGACTGCGTACAAGGATTGCGTACAACTCTATGCAAAATCGATGCCAGTTATTTTTTTGCTGCACTTTCTCTCTTCGCTGGCTGCTCTCCATCTACTTTCGATTTTGAATTCTCGGCGGCATTGACCGCAGGAATGCTATCCGCCGCGGTCGTATTGACTAGCTGGTAAACATTGACCCGGTGATTGAGCAGGTCGCCGACATAAATGCGGTTCTGCTTGTCGATGGCCAGCGCCGCCGGGTTCTGCATCAACCCGGGAAACGTGCCGCGGCCGCCAAAGAACAACAGTATCTGCCCCTGGGAATTGAAAATTTGGGTGTTGCTCCAGCCTGAGTCCGCCACATAGACATTGCCGAAACTGTCGACCGCCACGCCTTTTGGCTTGTCGAACTGGCCCCAGGCAGTGCCCATCTTGCCGAACTGGCGGACGAACGTGCCCTCCGGGTCGAACATCTGCACGCGCGAATTGAGCGTATCGGCCACATAGAGATTGCCCTTGGCATCAACGCTCAGGTAAGTCGGGAATAGAAACGACCCTGGAGCATCGCCCTTGCCCTTGCCGAGCTGGCCCAGCAGCTTGCCCTCCAGGTCGAATATCTTGACCGTATGCTCCAGGTTCTTGCTATGGGAAGTATCGGCGACATAGAGTTTGTTGCGTGCGCTGTCGATCGCCACGCCGGTCGGCCGGGAGATCGAGGCATCGGTGATGAAGCGCAACTGCTTGCCTTCCCGGTTGTAGACGCTGACGCCTTTTTTCTCCTGTTCGACGACATAGAGGTTTTCCTGCGCATCGAGCGCGATTCCCATCGGTGTCGCCAGCGGCTTATCCGCGCCGATCTTTAGCGAGGTCTTTTTGGCGTAGTCGAAGACGAATACCGCATTCTGACTATGATCAGAGATATAGAGCCGGTTGCCGTCGTCGGAGACGGCGAGTCCCATCGGCTCGACGATGCGGTTGGCCGCCGGCTTTTCGCCTTCCAGAAATTTAAGTATCGACTGAGTCGTCGTGGTGTCCTTGTTCAAATCGTCGTCGTTGACGATGGAGCGGACGAATTCGATGCGGGCCTGCTCGGGAGACTCAGGCCAGGCCAGGCGGACTTCCTTGGCTGGAGGAGGGGCGGTCGCGCAACCGGCCAGTACAGCCACCAGCACGGCCACCGCCACCGCGGCAACTGCGCGGGTCAGACGGCTAAACTCTTGATTATTGGGTTCCATGTAAGCACCTCGCGAAAATTGGCAAGATGCCTTAGTTACGGGACTGTTGTATTGACACATATCAACCTGGACAAGCCTGTTGGCAGGTTCAAAAAACCTCAGGCGTTACGAGTTGGAAACCTTCAATCCAACTTGACGACAAAAGATGGTCAATAACCGAATACAGGAGAAAGGAATGCGTCACTTTCATCTGGCTCATGCAGGAAGAAAGCCTCGATTAACCGGGGCTTGGTAGCAAACCCAATGCGTCGGGTGAAATATTCAAGCCACTACTTGGCGCTGTTTCGTTTTGGTAACGCCCAATGATTACCAACGCGATAAACGTTACTGTTTTGTAACAAGAGAAACAGGCTCTGATAAGCACAAAGGCGAAAGCCGGATTCGGAGACGGCCCACCTTTTTAGCGGCGTTCACGGACAATGCAGCAATGCGAATGCGGCGATATCCTGAGCACGATACTTGCTGCACCTTTATAGTTTTAATGCCCAGAAGGAACTTCAATGAAATCCATCTCTCGACTGGTCTTTGGAATCGCCTTTTCCACGATCATGATGTCCGCAGTGAATGCCGCCGAAGCCAACGAAGGCAAGGTCGTCAGTTCCATCAATACGGCAAGCTACACTTATGTCGAGGTATCCCAGAATGGCAAGAATGTCTGGCTTGCCTCCCCATTGGTCAAGGTCAAGCCAGGCAATCGTGTTCGCTTCGATGAAGGCGCAATGATGCGCAACTTCTACAGCAAGTCACTGAATCGCACCTTCCCCGCAGTGTTATTTGTTCAGCAGGTTCTGGTGACCGCCGAGAAATAACTCTTCGCGTTGGCGCCTGCCGATCAGAGCAAGCGTTTCGTGGCATGCCAGGAGGCACACAGGAACACACCAAGACGCTCATGTTTTGTATATGCAGATGCGATTCTGTGCATAGTGTCATGGCTATAGTGGTCCCCGGTTTCAAGACAGCGGTTTAAGCTGTGCGCTGTCATGAGGAACGCGTCGCGATGAAAACAGCGAAGAAGCGGAATGTCTACTCGCCGGAATTCAAGGCGAAGGTTGGTCTGGAAGCATTGAGGGGGATGAAGACCGTCAACGAGATTGGCCAGGCGTATGCGGTTCATCCTGGGCAAGTCGGGCTGTGGAAGAAGGAAATCCACGAGCAAGTGTAAATGGCGCAAAGCAGTCGGCCCCCACGCCAGCTTCACTGGTATGGGGGCCGATTTATTTTATGGGTGTGTTTCTGCCTACTGCGGAATGAAATTGCGTTCGCTGCCCTGGATGACGACGAGCTTGCGACTTCCCGCCATGTCGACCGCGCCGGAGACGCGGTTATCGAGGTAGTCGGGCAGACGCGGCGGTCGCTCGCCCAGGCACACTTCCGGCGGCAACATGCCGGGCGGGGGGCAGAATTCCTCAGGCGTGGCGCAATCGCGCAACATCACCGGCGCGTGCTTGATGCCACGCGCCAGCAAGCCATAGGCGCGGTGATAACCGTCGCGCAGAAAGTAGCGTCCGTTGAAAGAACTCACCTGCAGAAACGAAGTGGTGACACCGACAATGAAGCCGAAGGCATGGCCACTCGGTTGCAACTCGGCGTTGAATGGCCCGATGATGCGCAGATTGGGATTGGCGGCGGGCAGCACCCAGGATTGCGTCGCTTCATCGAAGTGTATGGCCGGCGGCGGCGTCACGCTGGGCATGGGCAGCGTCATCTCGGCAAGGGCCGGCAGGTCGCCCACATCAAGCATGGCGACACGCGCCATGGTGTGGTCGGTATAGATGTAGGGTTGTAGCGCGCAGAGCTTGGTCAGATCGGCCATGGCGGGGCGAAAACCCTCGCGCAGCATGTCGGCGAAATCGCGCGTTTGTTCGAGCTGGTTCAGATACGCGGTCAGTTCGTCGGGCAGAGCCGTGACGACTTCATGCTGATCCACGCCAGGCGCTCTCGCCGCCACGGCCGCACGGGCATGCGCCGCCTGCGCTATTTGTGTCTCAGAGGGCCGCACACCGGCTTGTTGGCCGGTCAGCCACAGCCCGGCTTCGTCCGCCGCCAGCCAGCCGAAGAGCACGCGCGCCGGTCGCTTGGGAATGTCGGTATCTGCTTGGGATGAGTTCATGGATGTACGCAAGGAGGTGCCAATGAAGGCCGCATTTCGCGGCCCCAGGGGATTTTCTTGGGGGAATCTGAAGCTGCGGAGTTTACTACCGAGCTTTGTGCTGTTGGGCACCGTTCGAAAACCGAGGACCGGAAGTCTGCGCCGTCGCGGCCGAATGGAGTAGGATTCGACCGGCTATCACCGAGAGAGGCAGGCAATATTCAATGCCGTTCGTCACCCCGCGAACACGGTCGTTAGGATAAGGCCATGACCGTTACCCACACATTGACCCGGCTCGGTCGCTATGAGCTTTCCAAGGTGCTTGGGCAGGGCGCGATGGGCAGGGTCTATGCGGCCACGGACCCCGTGCTGAATCGGCAGGTGGCGGTCAAGACGATCTTGCGCAACCAACTGCTGGACCCGACCGTGGCGGCGGATTCGTCCGCGCGGTTTATCCGCGAAGCTCAGGCCGTAGCGCGGTTAAACCACCCGCATATTGTCACCGTCTTCGACTTCGGCGAAGAGGACGAGATTGCCTACATCGTCATGGAGTTCATCCGTGGCCGGGAGCTCAAAGAGTATTTTGATGCCGACGATTTTTTCGAGTTGCCGAAAGCGATTCGCGTCATGACGGAATTGCTTGAGGCGCTCGACTACGCGCACGGCCAGGGTGTCGTACACCGCGACATCAAGCCGGCCAATGTGATGCTAGACGCCGCCGGGCGGGTCAAGCTCACCGACTTTGGCGTGGCGCGCCTCGTTGATTCGAATCTCGACCGCACGCTTGCCGGCACCATGGTTGGCACGCCTAGTTACATGTCGCCGGAGCAGATTCAGGGCTTGCCCGTTGGATCGCGCACCGACCTGTTTGCGGCCGGCATCATCCTCTATCAATTCCTCACCCGGACCAAGCCTTTCCCCGGTCCGGGGCAGTGGAGCATTTTGAAGCAGATCGTCCACGACGATCCCGCACCGCCCTCCTACAAGAACAGCCAGATTCCGCCCGTCTTCGACCGCATCATCGAGCGCGCGCTGGCCAAAGATCCTGCGCAGCGCTATGCCAGCGCGGCAGCATTCGCCGCCGACCTGAAGCGTGCCGTTGCCGGCGAGTCGCTAGGCGGCGAAGAGAGCGAGGCGGGGAGTGCTGTTCCGGTTCGTACGGTGCCGTCGGTGGAACTGCGTTCTGTGGAGCCACCCAACTCAAGCGACGATATCACCTTGATGGCGCCAACCGTCAAGCGGGGCGCCGAAGACGTAACGCAGCCTATGCCGGGTGGCGAGGAGAAAACCATCCGCGAGGTGCCGGCCCACGCCTCGGTAGCGCAGCGTCCGGCTACCCGCAGCGCGCGATGGCTGCTGGGTGCCAGCCTGGCAGTCGCTGTCACGGCGGGCGCTACCTATCTGTGGATGTTTCAGCGGCCCGCCCAATTGAGCTCAGTACCACTAGTGTCCGCACCACTAGTGTTCACACCGCAAGTGTCCGTACCCCAAGTGTCCGCACCACAGCCTCCCGCTGTTACACCTCAGGTCGTCGCGCCGACGCCGAGCCCTGCTAGCATAGAAGAAACGAAAGTAGCCAAGATGATGCCGGCGGCGAAACCGATAGCCGTACAAAGGCCGGCCGCATCGGGCGCCAAATCAGCGGCAAGTGCACGCTGCGCCGATTTTCTGCAACGTTTCCAGCTTGGTGAAGCGTTGTCTCCGGAAGACCTCACGACTTTTCAGAAGGAGTGTAAAAAATGACCGGCTCCAAATGCATGCCCCACAAAAATTTTTCCCCGACGATGATTGTTGCGATGGTGTTTGCAGTCCTCGTGGGCGCTTGCGGCGGCATGCCGGAAAGCTCATCGCCCGCCAAGCCCGAAGCAACCGGAGCCGCGCCGCCACCCGCCGCCGCCGCGCCGTCGTCCACACCTGCGCCCGCGCCGCCGCCGGCGCTGCCCTATGAAGAGGCCGTTCTCAGCGCCGCCAACGCACTGCTCAGCAAGGCGCAGTTGCCGGCGCCGGCAGCGGGTGCGCCGTTGGCCCGCTATGTAGTAGTCATCGACCCGCTTATCGACGGCATGACCGGCGCCCAATCGGCTGCCACCCAGTCTATGGGCGCACGCATCGTCAGCCTGATCCGCGAAAAATATCCGCAATACGATGTGCAGCCGTTCTCGGCGGCAAACGTCGCCAAGTCGCCGCTGGTGCTGGTGGGAACGTTTACCGGCGTGAACAAGGAGCGCAAGACAGAAGGTGCGCGCGAGTCCTATCGCATTTGCCTGGCCCTGGCGGATCTGAAGTCTGGCAAGCTGGTGAGCAAGGGGCTGGCGTTTGCACAGATGACCGGGGTCGACACGACGCCAACCGCCTATTTCCGCGACAGCCCGGCGTGGACGGAAGATCCTTCCACCGTCGGCTACATCAAGACCTGCCAGGGCACCAAGGCCGGCGATCCGATCAATCCGCAATATGTTGATCGCATCCTTGCCGCGTCTATCATCAGTGAGGCCATTGATGCCTATGGCGCCGGCAAATATGCTGACGCCCTCAGCTTCTATGAGAGCGCACTGCGGATGCCCGACGGCAACCAGTTTCGCGTGTTCACCGGCATGTACCTCGCCAACTGGAAGCTCGGGCGCCGCGAAGCGGCCACCCAGGCGTTCGGCCAGGTCATCGACTTCGGGCTGGAACACAAGCGCCTGGGCGTGAAGTTCCTCTTTCGGCCGGGATCGACGGCCTTCTGGCCGGACAAGAACCTCACCGAGCCTTATCCGATCTGGCTGAGCGAGATTGCCGCCCGCACGGCGCGGCGACAAAGCTGCCTCGAAATCACCGGGCATACCAGCGCAACCGGTCCGGAACCGATGAACGAGCGCCTATCGCAACTGCGCGCCGAATACGTCAAGAGCCGCCTGGAAAAGCTCGCGCCCGCGCTCGGCAAACGCATCATCGCCAACGGCGTTGGTTCACGCCAGAGCATGGTTGGTAATGGCAAGGACAACGCGACGGATGCTCTGGACCGTCGCGTTGAATTCAAGGTGATTGGGTGCTGACTGTTTGCGCGGCCCGCCAGCAAAAAAGGGCCGCAATGCAACTCTGAGAGAATTCTGGTGGGCCGTGTAGGGCGAACCTACGTAACCGTTAGCCCACCGGCGTACATGTCTGCGCTCGAAGCGTATGCAAGGCCGAGCGGAGCGGCTTGTCGGCGAAGTGTTGCTTCCAGAGACGCGGTG
>JAYUNL010000124.1:0-3463 GCA_043761745.1 Rhodocyclaceae bacterium | reverse complement strand
CGAACCGCCGTTTCTGATTCCCGATGCCGCTCTTGCGCATATGCGGCAGGCGCTGGCTCGGGGGGCACGCGACGAGGCTGCATGGGACGCGCGGATGCGGACCTACACGCTGGATTTTCCCGATCTGGCTGCAGAACTGCAGTGCCGCTTACGCGGTGAGTTGCCCTGCGGATGGGACGCCGATATCCCGACATTCCCTGCCGATGACAAAGGCATTGCTACGCGGGCGGCGTCAGGCAAAGTGATGAACGCGATAGCCCAGCGCCTTCCCGGTTTGACCGGCGGTTCGGCCGACTTGGATACCTCGACCAAAACTGCACTAAGAGGCCTAGGCGATTTCAATCTACCGTTAACTGAATCCGATGACACTCAGGGTTCGAATGGCGGAGGTTGGAGCCGGGCGGGTCGCAACCTGCACTTTGGCGTGCGCGAACACGCGATGGGCGCGATCGTTAACGGCTTGTCCGCGCACGGAGGCTTCATACCGTTTGGTGCTACCTTCTTAATTTTTAGCGATTACATGCGACCAGCGATCCGTCTGGCGGCGTTGATGAAACTGCATGTCGTTTACGTGTTCACGCACGATAGCCTAGCCGTTGGTGAAGACGGCCCTACGCACCAGCCTGTGGAGCAACTGGCCAGCCTGCGCGCGATTCCGGGGCTCACCGTGATACGCCCGGCCGACGCTAACGAAACTGCGGTCGCTTGGAAGTGGGCCTTAGAGTGCCGCCAGCGCCCGGTGGTGCTGGCACTGACCCGTCAGGAAGTGCCCACGCTGGACCGCAGTCGCTATACCAGCGCAGAAGAGCTGCGCCGCGGGGGCTATGTGCTCAACAGCGCGAGTGACCAGCCAATAGTGATCATCCTCATTGCCAGCGGCTCAGAGGTCGCCCTGACCCTGGCCGCCGCCGAGCGGCTGCAAAGCGAGGGCATCGGCGTGCGCTGTGTATCAATGCCCAGTTGGGACTTGTTCGACGTCCAGCCGCAGAGCTATCGCGACGGAGTGTTGCCGCCAACGGTATTAGCACGGCTGGCGGTGGAACTGGGAGTGGGGCAGGGCTGGCATCGCTACGTTGGTGACCGAGGCGACGTGCTCAGCGTTGAAAGTTTTGGCGCGTCCGCGCCGGTCGAAGTACTGATGCGCGAATACGGCTTCTCCGTCGACAATGTCGTGTCAAGGGCACACTTGTTATTGAACGACATGCGGCGTATTGGGTAACCGCAGGCTCATTGCGAATACTGTCGTTAGCATTAGTAGTGGCGCTCTCGGTAGCTACATATTCAATAACGAATTTTTGTTAATTTCCGTTCCCGCCCAGGGTGACGCTTTTTTCGTGGATACGTGATAGCAGCAAATGCCAAGAAGCGGCGAAGGCTTCGGCGCCCTCGCGCTGCAGGTCCGTAGCTAGAGTTTCGTCATCGATACCCTCGCGCCTGATCTCTTCCAACACCGCCTCGGCGTAGCCCCCATCGATCGGCAAAAAAGCGCCGACCTTTCCGTGGTCGGCAAAGGCCTTCAGCGTCTTCTCGGGAATTGTGTTGATAGTGCCCGGTGCCACCAACGCCTCGACGTACAGTGTGTCGGGTGCAGCCGGGTCTTTGGTGCCGGTGCTCGCCCACAGCATCCGCTGCGGCCGTGCCCCGGCTAGCGCAAGCCTTTGCCAGCGGGGTGTGGCCAGTAGATCGTAATGGGCCTTGTAAGTACGCATAGCGATCGCAATGCCCAGACGGTTGTAAAAGGCCGGCGCAACGGCATCCCGTGCCGCCACGTCCCAGCGGCTGATAAATAGTGAGGCGACCGATGACACGTTCAAGTCTAGACCGGCCGCGAGGCGGCGTTCCATTCCGCGAAGGTAGGCTTCAGCCGCCGCGATGTAGTGCTCACGCGAAAATAGTAAGGTCACGTTGACATGTACGCCCGCGAAGATCGATTCCTCAATAGCTTCGATGCCTGCGAGCGTACCCGGAATCTTGACGAACAGATTCGGCCGATCGGCGGACTCATGCAACCACGCCGCGGCACGGATCGTCTTGGCTACGTTGTCGGCAAGCAAGGGAGATACCTCAATCGAAACCCAGCCGTCGATACCCTTCGAAGCGTCGAAGACCGGCCGAAACAAATCTGCCGCCGCCTTTAGGTCATGGAGCGCGAGGGAAAAAAATATCTCTTCAGCAGACTTGCCGCTGTGCGCTAGTCGCGCGATTGCTTCGTCGTAGGCGTTGCCGTGGCCGATTGCGTGTTCATAGGTTGTCGGGTTCGAGGTCAGTCCAGTCACCGACCAGTCGGCGATATAGCGTATAAGCACGCCATCGCGCAGCATGTCGCGACTGATGTTGTCGACCCATACGCTTTGACCCGCATCGTGTAGTTTTTGAGTATTGGCGTTCATTGTGTCTCCTTGGCTGCCTCCGTAATTACGACGTGGATCATGTCGAGCCTCCTGCAGCTTTCTCGGCGTGTCCACCAAATTCATGGCGCATGGCCGACAGCACCTGGTTGGCGAAGTCGGCTTCGCCACGCGACGAGAAACGTTGGTACACAGCGGCGCTAAGCACCGGAGTGGGCACTGCTTCGTCGATGGCTGCCTGGAGCGTCCAGCGACCTTCCCCCGAATCGGAGACACTTCCGCCAAAGGCTTCGAGCTGAGGGTCCCGCAACAGCGCGCCCGCGGTCAAATCGAGCAACCACGACCCGATGACGCTGCCGCGGCGCCAGACTTCAGTGATGTCGGGTAGGTTCATCTGATATTGGTAAAACTCGGGGTCGCGCAGCGGCGTGGTCTCGGCATCGGAATTTTCGGTGCTCTTGCCAATATTGGCATTGCGCAGAATGTTGAGCCCTTCGGCATAGGCCGCCATAACGCCATATTCGATGCCGTTGTGAACCATTTTGACGAAGTGGCCAGCGCCGTGCCGCCCGCAATGTAAGAAGCCTTGCTCGGCACTGGCATGGCTGCCGGTGCGCCCGGGAGTGCGCGGCGCAGTGCCTGCACCTGGCGCCAGCGCCATAAATACGGGTTGCAATCGGTTGACGACATCGACTTCCCCGCCGATCATCAAGCAGTAACCACGCGCCTGACCGGCAACGCCACCACTGGTGCCGACATCGATATAGTGAAGACCCGCATTAGCCAGACGACCGGCTCGTCGAATGTCGTCCCGGTAGTAGGAATTTCCGCCATCAATCACGATGTCGCCCGCGTCCAAATGGGGCACTAAATCATCGAGTGCCTGGTCCACCGCGCCAGCAGGCACCATCAGCCATATGGCTCGCGGCGGGGTTAACTTTGACACCATCTCGGCAAGTGATGCAGCTGCGCTGGCACCTACATTCTGAAGGCTGGTTATTGCCGCCGACTGCCGGTCATAGACAACGCAGTGGTGACCATTTGTCAATAGACGTCGGACCATGTTCGAACCCATTCGACCCAAGCCTATCATTCCAAGTTGCATTTGATTCTCC
>JAYUNL010000123.1:0-28066 GCA_043761745.1 Rhodocyclaceae bacterium | reverse complement strand
AGTTGCTCTTTCTTGATGCCTTCGAGTACATTGTTCTTCTTACCTGATGTCATGGTTTTGCCTTCGTTAAGTACTCAACGAAAAGCTTACAGGATCACGCTTTCTGCACAACGAGACCGAGCTTGATCCACTCATCCACATGGCGATGGGGCATTACCAGTTCGAGGCGATCGCAGTTTATGCAGCAAGAAGGCTATTTAATGTGCATCGCGTTCAACTCGCCATGCAAGGCGTGTTTTTGCCACTTGACTCGGGCCGGCTAATGGGCGGCCCCTTACCTCTTGGCGTTCGGGAAGAACAGTTGCTGGCCATCGATCTTGTACTCGCCGATGGTCTTTTGACCTTCATCGGAAATCAGCCAGTCGATGAATTTCTGCCCCAGCTCTTTCTTCACATGCGCATGCTTGGCGGGATTCACCAGCATGACGCCGTATTGATTGAAGAGACGCACATCGCCTTCGACGACGATTTTCAGATCGCGGCGATTTTTGAAGGCGAGCCAGGTGCCGCGATCCGATAGGATGTAGGCGTTCATCGAAGCGGCCGTGTTGAGCGCCGGGCCCATGCCCGAGCCGGTGTCGCGATACCAGGGGCCTTTGGCTTTGTCGAGATCAACACCGGCCACCTTCCAGATGCGCAGCTCGGCGGAGTGCGTGCCGCTCTTGTCACCGCGCGAGACGAAGGGCGCTTGCGACTTTTCGATCTTCTGGAACGCCGCCGCGATGTCTTTGCCGCCGTCAACCTTGGCGGGGTCGTCCTTGGGACCAACCAGGACGAAGTCGTTGTACATCACTTCATAACGCTGCACGCCCCAACCCTCGGCGAGGAATTTCTCTTCGGCGAGCTTGTCGTGCACGAACACCACATCGGCATCGCCGCGACGGCCCTGATCCAGCGCCTGGCCGGTACCTTGGGCGACGACGCGCACTTCGATGCCGGTCTTTTTCTGGAAGATGGGCAGGAGGTAAGCGAACAGGCCGGACTGTTCTGTCGAGGTGGTCGACGACACGACAATGAATTTATCGGCAGCTAGGCTGGCGCTAGAGACGGACAACAGCGCAACGGCGACCAGCACCCATGTGCGGATCACACCCACGGCAATTCTCCTTTGATGAAGGCCGCCGCTTCGGGCGACCTCGGTAGGCGAAAGAATTCAGCAGCCGGCGTCTGTTCGACCACACGGCCCAGATGCAGGAAAATAATTTCATCGGCGAGGCGCTGCGCCTGACCGAGGCTGTGGGTGGTCATGACGATCTTGGTGCCGATGGCGGCGATCTCGGCGATGATGTTTTCGATTTCGCGCGCGGCGCCAGGGTCGAGACTGGCGGTCGGCTCATCGAGAAACAGCACGCGCGGCTCCAGCGCCCAGGCGCGTGCGAGGGCCAAGCGTTGCTGCTCGCCACCCGAGAGCACGCGCGCGGCGCGCTTCTCCAAGTGCGCGAGCCCGACTCGTGCCAAGGCCGCGCGGGCGAGAGTCAAGCGCTCTGCCTGCGGCACACCTGCCAACTTGAGACCGTATGCGACATTACGCAGCGCTGAAGTGCGCAACATCACCGGCTTCTGAAACACCATGGCCTGGCTGGCGGGCCGCGTTTCGTGCCCGGCCCAGGTCACGCGCCCTGCGGTCGGCTTGAGCAGGCCGTGTAGCAGCCGCATGGTGACGCTTTTGCCCGCGCCGTTGGCGCCGAGGATCACCGTGCGCGCTTCACCGTCCAGATGCAGCGTCAGGTCATCGATGATGAGGTGCTTGTCGTGGCTGAACGAGACGCGCTGCATCATTAGCGGAAATATCGAATCAGCCATAGTGCTTCATCGACCATTCGCGCATGAGATAGGCCAGGCCATTCATGAGGAACACGACTGCGACCAGTACGATGCCCAGCGCCATGGCTAGGGGCAGATCGCCTTTGCTGGTTTCCAGTGCGATGGTGGTGGTCATGGTGCGGGTGACGCCGGCAATGTTGCCGCCGACGATCATCACCGTGCCGACCTCGGCCACGGCGCGGCCGAAACCGACCAGCACCACAGTGGCCAGCGAGAAGCGCGTGTCCCACATCAAGGTGAGCGAGGCGCGCGGGCGACGCGCGCCCAATGAGACAAGTTGCTCGTGGTATTCGCGCCAGGCGTCTTCGATGACTTGCCGCGCTAATGCGGCCACTAGCGGCGCAATCAGCACCGTTTGGGCGATGACCATGGCGGTGGGCGTGAACAACAGGCCGAGACTGCCGAGAGGGCCTGAGCGCGACAGCATGAGATAGACGAGCAGGCCCACCACCACGGCCGGCAAGCCGATCAAGGCGTTCAGCGTAACCGTGGCGAGGCGGCGGCCGGGGAAATCGCCTACCGCAACCAACGCGCCCACCGGAAAGCCGATGAGCGAGGCGCACACCACCGCGCCGAGGCTGACTTGCAGGCTCAGCCCCATGACCGTCAACAACGATTCGTCCACGCCCACAATCAAGGCCAGCGCGGTGATAAAGCTTTGCGTCAGCGATTCCATTTATCTTGTAATATGTTCAACATTGCCTATTCGAAATAATGAGGCTGCTGGGCGGCAAGGCGATTGAATATTGGCCACGCAGACTACCCGCAATGCCCATCAGACAAAATATGTCTCAGCATGACCTATTTGACGTAGACCTCGCCTGCCACTGGCTGCTGGGGCGCGGCGAGACGCGGCTGGACGAAAGCCGGCTGCTGGATACGCTGGCGCGCATCGCCCGCAGCGGCTCCATTGCCGAAGCGGCGCGGGAGACCGGCAACTCGTATCGCAACGTGTGGGGCGTGCTGGCGCAGTGGGAGCAGCGGCTAGGCCACGCCTTGCTGGCGCCGGCGCGCGGACGCGGCACGCGACTCACACCCTTCGCCGAGCAACTCATCAAGACCGATACGCGTATCCGCGAGAACCTCGCCCCGCATCTCGCCGAGGCGGTGGCAGAGATGCGCCAGGCGCTGGCCGGCGCCATCGAGCCCGAGCCGGCTACCCTACGCATCCACGCCAGCCATGACCTGGCACTGGCCAAACTCTGCGAAATGCTGGCGGGCGGCAACGCGCTTGATATCCGCTATCTGGGTAGCTTAGAAAGCCTCACCTCCTTCGCCGAAGGCCGCTGCGAAATCGCCGGCTTTCACTGCCCGGAAGGCCCGGTAGGCGAAACGCTGTGGCGGCAGTACCGACCATTTCTCAAGCCGCGCCAGCATGCGCTGATTCATCTGGTGCGACGCACGCAAGGCATGATTGTGGCGGCGGGCAACCCCAAGAAATTGCGCGGCATCCGCGATATCACCAAGCGCGGCGTGCATTTTCTCAATCGCCAGAGCGGCGCCGGCACGCGCCTCTTGCTCGACTGGCTGCTGCGGGAGAACGGCATCGCGACTAAAGCGGTGGCGGGCTATGGCGAAGTGGAACTTACGCACTCGGCGGTGGCCGCCATGATTGCCAGCGGCCACGCCGATGTGGGCCTGGGCGTGGAAACCGTGGCGCGGCAATTCGGGCTGGACTTCATTCCGCTCTTGCGCGAGAACTATTTTCTACTCACCCGCCGCAGCCTGCTGCAACAGCCCGGTGTCGGCGCAGTGCTGGCTTTGGCACGCGGCGACGCGTTTCGCCGCGCCGTCGATGCCCTCGCCGGCTATGACGCAAGTCAAAGCGGCGAGGAAATTCCCGCTCCATAATCCGGGCTCTTATTGCGCGTCAGGGCTGCGTAAGCTGGCTTCGTACACTGTGCGTTGGGAGCGTTCTGGGAGGGTGGCATGGACGAAAAGTACGCAGCGTTTCATCGTCGTTCCATCGAGCAGCGCGACGCCTTCTGGGGCGAGCAAAGCGCGCTGATAGATTGGCAAAAGCCATTTACCCAGGTGCTCGATTACAGCAAGCCGCCCTTCGCCAAATGGTTTGTGGGCGGGGAAACCAATCTCTGCCACAACGCCGTCGACCGCCATCTCAAGACGCGCGGCGATCAACCGGCCCTGATCTACATCTCCACCGAAACCGGCGCCGAAAAGACTTACAGCTATACCGAATTGCATGCCGAAGTGCAGCGCATGGCGGCTGTGCTGCAAGGGCTGGGTGTGGGCAAAGGCGACCGTGTATTGATCTACATGCCGATGATTGCCGAAGCCATCTTCGCCATGCTGGCGACGGTGCGCATAGGCGCCATTCATTCGGTGGTATTCGGCGGCTTCGCGGCGAGTTCGCTGGCGACGCGCATCGACGATGCGCAACCCAAGGTGATGGTGACGGCGGATGCCGGCATGCGTGCGGGCAAGGCCGTGCCTTACAAGCATCTGGTGGATGAAGCGCTGCGCCTGGCGCAAACGCCGCCGGCCAAGGTGTTAATTGTGAATCGCGGCATCGATATGCAAATGCCGCTCACCGCCGGCCGCGATGTCGATTACGTCACGCTGCGCGCGCAGCACATGAACACCCAGGTGCCCTGCGTCTGGGTGGAATCGTCGCACCCTTCCTACATCCTCTACACCTCGGGCACGACGGGCAAACCCAAGGGTGTGGAGCGCGATACCGGCGGCTATGCCGTGGCACTCGCCGCCTCCATGAAGCACATCTACGACGCGCAGCCCGGCGAGACTTATTTTTCGACTTCCGACATCGGCTGGGTGGTGGGGCACAGCTACATCGTCTATGGCCCGTTGATCCACGGCATGGCGACGGTCGTGTATGAAGGCACGCCGCTGCGGCCGGATGCGGGCATCTGGTGGAAAATTGTGCAGGACTACAAAGTCACGGTGATGTTCTCGGCGCCGACGGCTATCCGCGTGCTGAAGAAACAAGACCCGGCCTTCCTTAAAAAATACGATCTGTCGTCCTTGCGCCATGTGTTTCTGGCCGGCGAGCCACTCGACGAAACGACGGCGCAATGGATCGCAGAAGCCCTAAACAAGCCGATCTACGACCATTACTGGCAAACCGAGACGGGCTGGGCGCTACTCACCGGCCTGCCCGGCGTGGAGCATCACGCCACCAAATTCGGCAGCCCGTCCTTCCCAGCTTATGGTTACGACGTGCGGCTACTGCATGAAGCCACCGGCGAAGAAGTCGGCGCCAATGAGAAAGGCGTAGTCACCGTCGTGCCGCCCTTGCCGCCCGGTTGCATGACGACAGTGTGGGGCCAGGACGCGCGCTTCGTGCAAACCTACTTCACCAGTTTTGCCAATCGGCAGGTCTATACGACTTTCGATTGGGGCATACGCGACGACGATGGCTATTACTTCATCCTCGGCCGCACGGATGATGTGATCAACGTCGCCGGACACCGCCTCGGCACGCGCGAAATCGAAGAGGCGGTGAGCGCGCATCCGGCCATTGCCGAGGTCGCGGTGGTAGGCGTCGCCGATGCGCTCAAGGGCCAGATGCCGCTGGCTTTCGCCGTGGTGAAGGACCCGGCGCTGATCGCTACACCGGAACTCAAGGCGGCGCTGGAGAAGGAAGTGATGGCTATGGTAGACAAGCAGCTCGGCGCCATCGGTCGGCCCAAGCAGGTGTATTTCATCGCGCAACTGCCGAAGACGCGCTCGGGCAAGGTGCTACGCCGCTCGATACAAGCCATCGCCGAAGGCCGCGATCCAGGCGACCTCACCACGCTGGACGATGCGGCGGGGATCGAGCAGATACGGGGTGCGGTGGCGCAAGGCTGAAAATATTTTCAAAGGGCGCCAATGCCCTAGGGTGGGCAGCTTTGCTGCCCACGCGTTCCGTCATTCGACCCACCTCGGCGTGGGCAGCAAAGCTGCCCACCCTACAAAGGCATGCGAACATACTCTTGATCCGCGCCCATCCGCGTTAATCCGCGTCGAGATTTTCGTTGCCGCGCCCCGCTTGACCCACATCAACGCCAGCCAACACGCGCTCGCTTAAAGTGCGGCATCGTTTATCGCTGCACCATCACATGCTGACCAACAAGCCTTTCGAACTCGTCTGCCCCGCCGGCGCGCTGCCTGCGCTGAAAGCGGCGGTCGATAACGGCGCAGACTGCGTCTATACCGGCCTCAAGGACAACACCAACGCACGTAATTTCAGCGGGCTGAATTTCGACGACGCGTCCTTGCGCGAGGGCCTTCGCTACGCTCACGCACGCGGCGCCAAAGTGCTGCTGGCGCTCAATACTTATCCGCAGGTTGAAACCTGGTCGCGTTGGACAGCGGCGGTCGACAAGGCGGCTGACTTGGGCGTGGATGCGGTCATCATGGCCGATCCCGGTCTGATGGAATACACCAAGACGAAATACCCACAACTGCGCCTGCATCTCTCGGTGCAAGGCTCGGCCACCACCTACGAGGCGATCCGCTTTTATTACGAGCGCTTCGGCATACAGCGCGCCGTGCTGCCGCGCGTGCTGGCCATGGCGCAGGTTGAAAACGTCGTCAAGAACACGCCGGTGGAGATTGAAGTCTTCGGTTTCGGCGGGCTGTGCATCATGGTGGAAGGCCGTTGCGCGCTTTCCGCTTATGTCACGGGCGAGTCGCCCAACACGGTGGGCGTTTGCTCGCCGGCCAAGGCGGTGCGCTACGAGCAGACGCCGCAGGGGATGGAGACGCGATTGAACGGGGTGCTCATAGACCGCTTTGCTGACGGTGAGAAAACTGGCTATCCCACACTCTGCAAAGGCCGCTTCGTGGCGGAAGGCGAAACCTATTACGCCATCGAAGAACCTACCAGCCTCAACACATTGGAGTTGCTGCCACAGCTCATGGACATCGGCGTCAAGGCCATCAAGATCGAGGGGCGGCAACGCAGCCCGTCTTACGTGGCCCAAGTGACGCGCGTCTGGCGCGAAGCCATAGACAGCGCACTGAAGGCGCGAGGGAACGCCAATACGCAATACGTGGTGCGCGACGGTTGGATGGCCGCGCTGAACAAGGTCTCAGAAGGACACATGCATACCCTCGGCGCCTATCATCGGCCTTGGAAATGAAGGCCGGTTGCGGGTTTCGGGTTGGAAAACCGCGACGCGACCGGCAACGCGAAATCTGAAACCTGAAACCATGAAACTCTCCCTCGGCCCCTTGCTCTACTACTGGCCCCGCCAGCAGATTTTCGATTTTTACGAAGGCATCGCGCAAAGCACTGTCGATATTGTCCATGTCGGTGAAACGGTCTGCTCGCGCCGCCATGAATTGCGCCTGCCGGACTGGATAGATATGGCCGCGCGGCTGGCAGATGCCGGCAAGGAGGTGGTACTCAGCACGCAAACTCTGATGGAGTCGGAGGCCGATCTCAGAACACTGCGCAAAATCGTCGCCGAAGAGGGCTATACCGTTGAAGCCAACGACATGGGCGCGGTGCAATTGCTTGCTGCTGCAGGGCGCCCCTTCGTGGCCGGACCATTTCTGAATATTTTCAACTCGGCCACGCTGCAACTCATGGCCCGCCAGGGCGCCAAGCGCTGGGTGGTGCCGGTAGAACTGGCAGCGACGGCACTCGCTGCGCTGCAAGCGCAACGACCGCAGGGTATGCAGACCGAAGTGTTCGCTTACGGCCGCTTGCCGCTGGCGTTTTCGGCACGCTGCTTTACGGCGCGCCACTTCAATTTGCAGAAAGACGATTGTCAGTTCAAATGCCTAGAGTTCCCGGATGGCCTGGACATGCAAACGCGCGAGGGCCAGGAGTTCCTCACCTTGAACGGCATCCAGACGCAGTCCGCACAAGTCTGCAATCTGTCGGGCGAGGTCGACGACATGCGTCGGCTGGGTGTCGATGTGCTGCGCATCAGCCCACAGTCCGCGCATACCGTCGAGCTGATCGATATTTTCCGCGCCCGAGTGGCGGACGATATCACCGCGCAGGGCGCAGAGGCGCGGCTAGCCCTGCTGGGCGTGGGCAAATCCTGCAACGGCTTTTGGCACGGCCAGGCCGGCCTCGATAAGGTCGCGTCCGAAATACGGGGCGCCTGAGCCGCCAACAAATCCCCCCTGTCGCTCAAGAATCGGCAACCCTTGCCGTAGATACTGGCCTGCCAGGAAGATTGATGCCGCCTGGCAAGCGATGGCGTACCCTTGGCAACCATGTCATCCCCACGGGGCGGCAACTCGGTAACAAGTGCTAACAGTCTTTGTGGCAAACTGCCGCAGGGAGCTTGAACGCGTGAATCTAAAAAGCAAAACCACCCTGCTAGGCACGGTTGGCGCCATCGCACTGATGCTGATCTCGTCATGGATCATGCTGGAGATCGCCGACCGCGAATTCCGGCGCCAGATCGATGAGCAACAGCAGGCTCTCACCACTCGCCTCGCCGCTGAGATCACCCGCAAGCTGGAAACCCGGCAACACGCCCTGCTGAATGCAGCCGCTGCCCTGCCCGCCAATGCGCCACGCTCGGCGGTGAAGCCGTTTCTCGACAGCGAAAAAGCCGCGCTGGCACTGTTTTCCAACCTCATCGTGTTATCCGCCGATGGCGAAGTACTGGGCCTAAACGGTATCATCACCGGGCCTATCCCCGCTTCCGCCGCCGACCGCGAATACTTCAAGCGCACGCGCGACACGCTGCGGCCTATCGTGTCGCAACCTATCGCCAGCCTGATGGATAGCGCGCCCACCGTCATGCTGACAGTACCGATGACGGATGATGCAGGTAAGCTCCGTTATGTCGTTGGTGGGCAGATCAGGCTGCTGGACAGTAATTTTCTAGGCGAAGTCGCCAATTTGTCGGTGGGCGGCTCGGGGTTCACCATGGTGGCGACGAAGGATGGTCAGATCATCATGCACCCAGACCCACGCCGCGTCATGACCCGGCTGCCAACACCCTCGCTCGCCCTGGAAAACGGCGTCAGCGCCGTGCTGGGCCGTCCCGCACTGATTAGCACCACGGCCATCGCCGGGACGGACTGGGCGCTGGTCAGCGTGCTGCCGCTCGCTGAGATCGAGGCGACAGTGGATACCATGCGAAACGCCATGCGGCCGACCGCGCTCCTGCTGCTCGCCGTCCCGTTGTTGGCTTGGCTGTCGGCCTGGTATTTGATGCGACCATTGGCGAAATTGCAACACGCCATCACCACCCTGCTGGGCCGGCCGGATGCCCAGGTGGAAGCGCCCGTCGACACGCGCGACGAATTGGGCAAACTGGCGGCGAGTTTCAATCAGCTCACCGCCGCGCGCCGGGAAACCGAGGTGCGATTGCGCGAAAGCCAGGTGCGCTACCGCGATCTGTTCCTCAACATGACCAACGGCTTCGCGCTGCATGAATTGATTTGCGACGAGCGAGGCCAGCCCGTCGACTTCCGTTTCCTCGAAGTGAATCCCGCCTTCACGCGAGTCACCGGTATGTCGCAGGAGATGGTCATCGGCAAATCAGTGCGCGAAATTTCCGGCGGCAGCGAAGACTACTGGATCAAAACTTTCGGGCAGGTCGCTCTGGGCAGCGCACCGATCAAGGCCATGTATTACTCGCCCGTCGTCGGCAAGCATCTCGACATCTGGGCCTTCTCTCCCCAGGCCGGACAGGTGGCGCTGGTGATGAACGACGTCACCGACCGCATTGTCGCCGAGCACAAACTGCGCTATCTGTCGCAAGCTGTCGAGCAAAGCCCGGTGTCTATCATCATCACTGATCTCGACGGCAACATCGAATACGTAAACCCGAGGTTCACCAAAGTCACCGGCTACACCATCGAGGAAGCGCGCGGCAGAAATCCCAGTATCGTGAAATCTGGCCACACTTCACCCGACGAATACGCCGAGCTGTGGCGCACTATTCGGGCCGGCGGCATGTGGACCGGCGAATTCCGCAACAAAAAAAAGGATGGTTCGCTCTATTGGGAATTTGTGCGCATCCTGCCCATCGTCTCGGCGGAAGGCGCAGTGACGCATTTCCTCGCTGTGAGGGAAGACGTCACCGAGCGCAAGCGCATCGAAGAAGAGTTGTTCGAACTCAACAGATCGCTGGAACAGCGCGTCGCCCAGCGCACCGCTGAACTGAAGGACGTGAATGCGGAACTGGAATCCTTCAGCTATTCCGTGTCGCACGACCTGCGCGCGCCGTTGCGCGCCATCGATGGCTATTCGAAAATCATCAGCGAGCAGTGCGCCGAAAAACTCAATCCAGACGAGTTGCGCCTGCTCGAACGCGTGCGCGTGAACACCCAGCGCATGGCGCAGTTGATCGACGACCTGCTCAATCTAGCGCGCGTCGCCCGCGCCGTAATCCGCCAGCAGGATGTCGACCTCTCCGACATCGCCGCCGACGTCGCGCGCACGCTGCGCGAGAGCGCCCCGAATCGCAGCGCCGAGTTCGTCATCGCGCCGAACGTGCGTGGCGAGGGTGACGCTGGATTGTTGCGCATCGCGCTGGAAAACCTGCTCGGCAACGCCTGGAAATACAGCCGCAACGGCGCGTCGGCACGCATCGAGTTTGGCTGCGTCGAGCAAGACGATCGCAAGGTTTATTTCGTCAGCGACAACGGCGTCGGCTTCGATATGAAATACGCCAGCAATCTCTTCGGCGCTTTCCAGCGCATGCACGGGCCCAGCGAATTTGAAGGCTCGGGCATCGGCCTCGCCTCCGTCAAGCGCATCATCACGCGCCACGGTGGCCGCGTTTGGGCGGATAGTGTGGTCGACCAAGGCTCGCGCTTTTCCTTCACCCTGGGCGCCATTTGAGCCGAACCGGCTGGCGTCAAGCTGGTAAAATCGGCGGCATGAATACCCACGACCAGCCCAACGTCACGACCCTGGCCAACTCCTTTGCCAAAAACGTCGCCAAGTCCTTGGCCAAAACCGTCGCGCTTGAAGCCGGCAAACTCGCCAATACTCTTGGCGCAAATTTAAAATCGCCGCGCCTGACCGATTTTAGCCAGCGTGAAATCCCCGCCCCCTTAGGCGCACTGGCCGCCCGCCTGCCGCAATGGCCGCCCACGCTGGGCCTGGTCACCGCACTCAATCTGGCGCTCGACCGCCTGCTGCCGCGCGACAACCTCGCGCCGCTCGTCGGTCGCCTGGTCTCATTGAAGGTGCTGGACGCGGGGCTCACCCTGCGCTTCACGCTTACGGCACGCGGCTTTCGGCCGGTGGTGAGCTCCAATCCGGCGGATCTGACCATCAGCGCCAAGGCCAGCGACTTTCTCGCGCTGGCCTTGCGCCAGGAAGACCCGGACACGCTGTTCTTCAACCGTCGCCTGGTCATGGAAGGCGATACCGATCTGGGTCTGCTGGTTAAAAATACGCTGGATGCGGTCGAGCTGCCAAGACTCTCCCCTGAGCAATTCGCACCCTCGCGTGTGCTGGCCGCGCTGCGCGAGCGCATGGGACCCTCGAACCGATAGGATCCAACCTGCGCAGCTTTTGATCCAGATTAAACCACCGGCAACCGGCTTAGCGCACAATCGCCTCGATGCTAGAAGCCAGCCACCTCGAATGCCAGCGCGGCGAAAAAACGTTGTTCCGCGATTTATCCTTTCGTCTCGAGGATGGCGTCTGCCTCATGGTGCAAGGGGCGAATGGCAGCGGCAAGACGAGTTTGTTACGCATGGTGTGTGGACTTTCCATGCCGGCAGAGGGTGAAATCCGCTGGAAAGGCACGCCAATAGGCGATCTCGACGAGGAGTACCGTAGCGAGCTGTTGTATTGCGGCCACGCCGGCGCCGTGAAGGAAGACCTCACCGCCCTGGAAAACGCCCGCATCACCGCCGCCTTGGCGGGCCAGCCGGTGCAGGAGGAAGAAGCGCGTGCCGCCCTGCGCAGTCTGGGCCTGAAAGGCCGCGAAGATTTGCCGGCGCGCGTGCTCTCTGCCGGGCAAAAACGTCGCGTCGCGCTGTCGCGCCTGCTGCTGGAAAAACGCCGGCTGTGGGTGCTGGATGAACCGCTGACGGCGCTGGACAAAGCCGCCGTCATCAACCTCTGCGGTCTGATCGACGCGCACCTGGCGCAAGGCGGCATGGCGATGTTGACCAGCCATCAAGACCTGCCCCTCGCGGCGGGCCGCATCGAACAACTGCGGCTAGACTGATGGCCCAACCTCACTGGTTCGCCGCCCTGCTCGGCGTCATCCGCCGCGACATTCTGCTTGCCGCTCGGCGCAAGTCGGACGTACTGACCACACTGTTTTTTTTCGTCATCGTCGTTAGCCTGTTTCCGCTGGGCATCGGCCCGGAAATGGATATGCTGCGCCAGATTGCACCGGGTGTATTGTGGGTAGCGGCGTTGTTGGCAACCATGCTGTCGCTGAACCGGCTCTTCGCGACCGATTTCGCTGACGGCACCTTGGAGCAAATGGCGCTTTCCGCCGTGCCGCTGGGCGTGCTGGTGGTCGGCAAGGTGCTGGCGCATTGGCTGTTGTCGGGCCTGCCGCTGGTGCTGCTGGCGCCGGTGCTGGGCCTGCAATTTGATCTTGCGCCGCGTACGCTGGGCGTGCTCATGGTGGCATTGGCCATAGGCACGCCGGTGTTGTCGATCATTGGCGCCATCGGGGCAGGGCTGACACTGGGCGTGCGCGGTGGTGGCGTACTGGTGTCGCTACTGGTTCTGCCGCTGTATATTCCGGTGCTGATCTTCGGCGCTGGCGCAGTGGAAGCGGACATCACCGGCCTGGGGCCGGCGGCACACTTGTCGTTGTTGGCCGCCATCCTGGCCGCAACAGCATTTTTCGGGCCGTGGGCGACCACGGTGGCGTTAAGGATTGCACTGGAATGAGTGGAATGGATAATCGACTGATCAACTGGTTTCACTTCGCCTCGCCGCAAACCTTTTATCCGCTGGCGGGAAAACTGATTCCCTGGTTCGCCATGCTAGCGGCATTGCTGGGCATCGCCGCCCTCTACATTGGCTTCTTCGTTGCGCCCACCGACGCTCAGCAGGGCGAGGGCTACCGCATCATCTTTGTGCATGTGGCGGCCTCGTGGATGTCCATGTTTCTCTACGTAACCATGGCCTTCTGGGCGGCGCTGTGCCTAGGCTTCAACACACGGCTTTCCGGCATGATGGCCTCGGCCATCGCACCGACCGGCGCGCTGTTTGCGTTTCTGTCTTTGTGGACCGGCGCGCTGTGGGGCAAACCCATGTGGGGCGCATGGTGGGTATGGGACGCGCGACTGACCTCCGAACTGATCCTGCTGTTTCTCTACCTCGGTTTCATCGCCTTGCAATCGGCCATCGACGATCCGCGCCGCGCGGATAAGGCCGGCGCCGTACTCGCTATCGTCGGCGTGATCAACGTGCCCATCATCTATTTTTCGGTGACGTGGTGGAACACCTTGCACCAGGGTTCCTCGGTCAGCCTGACCAAGTCGCCGTCGATGGCGCACACCATGCTGCTGGGCATGCTGCTCATGGCCTTGTGCTTCTGGATGTATGCCATCGCCGTGGTGCTGCAACGCGTGCGCGCCATTATCCTCGAGCGCGAGCGCCACGCCGGCTGGATAGAAAACCTGAAAGAGGTGCAATCATGAACTGGAACAGTCCTGCCGAATTCTTCGCCATGGGGGGCTATGCGCTCTACGTCTGGGGGTCGTTCGGAGTTTGTGCCGTCGCCTTGGCCCTGGAACCTTTGCTGCTGGGCCGACGTCGAAAGCACGCCTTGCTACAACTCAAACGCGAATTCGCTGCGCAAACCGAAGGTGACACCGCAAAATGAAGCCTAGACACAAACGCTTTGCCATCATCGGTGGTGCACTGGCCGCACTGGGTATTGCCGCCGCGCTGGTGCTCAACGCTTTCCAGAGTAATCTGGTGTTCTTTTTCACGCCCACGCAAGTGGCGGCTGGCGAAGCCCCGCAAGGCCGTACCTTCCGCATCGGCGGCCTGGTGCGCGAAGGCAGCATGAAACGGCAGGCCGATGGTGTCACCGTGCAGTTTGTGGTCACTGACACGGCAAAGGACATGACGGTTGCCTACACCGGTATCCTGCCGGATCTTTTCCGCGAGGGTAAAGGCGTGGTGGCGCAGGGCAAGCTGGGCGGCGACGGCCTGTTTGTCGCCTCCGAAGTACTGGCCAAGCACGACGAAAACTACATGCCGCCCGAAGCCAAGGACGCGATAGACAAAGCCCACAAGACAGCAAAAACGGTGAAGCAACCATGATCCCAGAACTCGGCCACTTCGCATTGATACTTGCGCTGCTCGTCGCGCTGATTCAGGGTGTGCTGCCGCTCATCGGCGCAGCACGAAACAGCACGCCGTGGATCGCGCTGGCGAAACCGGCGGCGCGCGCGCAATTCCTGCTGATCGCCACGGCCTTCGGCTGCCTCGCCTACGCCTTCATCAACAACGACTTCTCGGTAGTTTATGTCGCCGAACATTCCAACTCGCAATTGCCGCTGGCCTATCGCATCGGCGCCGTGTGGGGCGGCCATGAGGGCTCGCTCTTGTTGTGGATGCTGATGCTGACCGGCTGGGGTGCCGCAGTGAGTCTTTTTTCGCGCCATCTGCCGGCCAGCATGACGGCGCGTGTACTGGCGGTACTCGGTCTGGTTTCTGTGGGCTTGCTGCTGTTCATCTTGTTCACCTCCAATCCTTTCGAGCGCTTGCTGCCGGGCGCGGCAGAAGGGCGCGACCTCAACCCCATGCTGCAAGACCCAGGACTAATCTTCCATCCGCCCATGCTCTACATGGGCTATGTCGGCTTCTCGGTGGCCTTCGCCTTCGCCATTGCCGCGCTGATTTCAGGCCAGCTCGACGCCGCCTGGGCGCGCTGGTCTCGGCCATGGACGATGGCGGCATGGATATTCCTCACCCTGGGCATCGCCATGGGCAGCTACTGGGCTTACTACGTGCTGGGCTGGGGCGGCTGGTGGTTTTGGGATCCGGTAGAAAATGCTTCCTTCATGCCGTGGCTGGTGGGCACGGCGTTGTTGCATTCGCTGGCCGTCACCGAAAAGCGCGGCTGCTTCAAGAACTGGACCGTGCTGCTCGCCATCGCCACGTTTTCGCTTTCGCTACTCGGCACTTTCCTGGTGCGCTCGGGCGTACTGACCTCTGTACATGCTTTCGCCACCGATCCGCGCCGCGGCATTTTCATTCTGGTGCTGCTCGCCATCGTCATCGGCGGTTCGCTCTTTCTCTTTGCGTGGCGGGCGCCCAAGGTCGGACTGGGCGGCGCCTTCGGCCTGATCTCGCGCGAATCGCTGTTGTTGATGAACAACGTGTTGCTGGTGGTGGCTGCCGGCAGCGTGCTGCTGGGCACGCTCTATCCGCTCTTTATCGACGCGCTGGGTCTGGGCAAACTTTCCGTCGGCCCGCCTTATTTCAATTCGGTCTTCGTGCCCATCATGGCGCCCTTGCTGTTTCTCATGGCGCTAGGCCCCATCGCGCGCTGGAAGAATGCCAGCGTGGCCGACATGGCCAAACGTTTGCGCGCCGCCCTGGTCGTCGCAATATTGGCCGCCATCACCGTGCCTTTCGCGCTCGGCGCCTGGTCGCCACTGGTGGCGTTGGGCTTGCTGTTGGCGTTCTGGCTCATCGCCAGCATCGTCACCAACGTGATAGATCGCGCACGCACCACCGCCGGCGGGCTCGCGGGCCAGCCGCGTAGCTGGTACGCCATGCACCTGGCGCATCTGGGCATTGCGATTTTCGTAATTGGCGTGACCCTGGTGAAAGGTTACGAAGTCGAAAAAGACGTGCGTATGGAACCGGACGACACGGTCACCGTTGGCGGCTACACCTTCCGCTTTGTCGGCGTGCGTGAAGAAATGGGCCCCAACTACCGCGCGGTGAAAGGCGAAGTCGAACTGTCGAAAGACGGCAAGGTGTTGCGCATGCTGAACCCGGAAAAGCGCACTTATCTCTCCTCGGCCATGCCCATGACGGAAGCGGCCATCGACACCGGGCTGACGCGCGACGTCTATGTCTCGCTGGGCGAACCGGTCGACGAGCGCGCCTGGAGTGTGCGGGTGTACTACAAACCCTTTGTCGACTGGATATGGAGTGGCTGCCTGCTCATGGCGCTGGGCGGTGCAGTCGCCCTCAGCGACCGGCGCTATCGCCTGAAGAACGCCGCCAATGCTGGCGTTTCGACGACTGTCGCTGAAGGAGCGAGAGCATGAGTCGATACTTGCTACCCCTGGGCGTCTTCATTGTGCTGGTGGTGTTCCTCGCCCTCGGCCTTAGCCTTGATCCGCACGAAGTGCCCTCTCCTCTGGTGGGCAAGCCGGCGCCGGCATTCGAGCGACCGCAATTGCACCAGCCGGAACTCAAGTTCTCGCCCGCCGAGATGCGCGGCAAAGTCTGGTTGCTCAACGTCTGGGCCTCGTGGTGCGTTTCCTGCCGGCAAGAGCATCCGCTGCTGGTCGAGCTGGCCGAAGCCAAGGTGCTGCCTATCTATGGCCTCGATTACAAAGACCAGCGTGGAGACGCGCTCAAGTGGCTGCACGATTTCGGCGACCCCTATACCATGAGCATTTCGGATAGCGACGGCCGCGTCGGCATCGACTACGGCGTGTATGGCGTGCCGGAAACCTATCTCATCGACAAAGCCGGCACCATCCGCTACAAACAAATCGGGCCCATCACACGCGAAGCGCTGAACGACAAGATTTTGCCGATGGTGAAGGAATTGCAACTTCAAAATCTATAGCCGCGGCTTATTTTGGATAGGCGCGGAGGAACGCGGATTAAAAATATGACAAACCCAGCGAACAATCAAGTCCTATCCGCATTCATCCGTGTTCATCCGCGGCTGCTTTTATTATTTGTGTTTTTTGCCTTCATGTCCGCCGCAAGCCTCGCCAAGGAGGCTGTGCCCATGGCGGCCGATGAGCAGGTGGAGCAGCGGCTGATCTCGATTTCCGAAGAGATGCGCTGCCTGGTCTGTCAGAACGAATCGCTCGCCGGCTCGCACGCCGAGCTGGCTGAAGACTTGCGTCGGGAAATTCGCGAGCAGATCAAGCAAGGCAAGTCCAACGAAGACATCATGACCTTCATGGTGAGTCGCTATGGCGACTTCGTGCGCTACCGGCCACCGTTGAAAGCCACCACGCTGCTCTTGTGGTTTGGGCCGGGGCTGTTGCTGGTTATCGGCATTGTCGTGCTGCTGATTTATCTGCGGCGTCGCAATGCGCGGCTGGTCGAGGTCAACCTCACACCGGACGAGCAACACAAGGTCGACCTATTGTTGAAAGGCACAACCGATTCTGCCAAGGTTAAGTCTTGACGCTCTTTTTCGCCCTCGCAGCGGCCTGCGTCATCGCCGTCCTGCTCTTGTTGTTGCCCACGCTGATCAAACGCCGCAAAGCCTCATCGAGCACATCGGCCGTTGCTGTCAATGCGGACATCATCAAGGACCAACTGGCCGAACTGGAACGTGACCAGGCCAATGGCACGCTGAGCACCGACGACCTGCCGCAAGCGCGCATCGAACTGCAAAAGCGGCTGCTGGAAGATGCCTCTGCGGTAACCGTACCCAGCCGCAAGCTCATGGCCCGGCGCAGCGCCTGGATAATTGGCATTATCGTGCCGCTGGGCGCATTGCTGCTTTATTTTGCGCTGGGAAATCTTCCAGCCTTAACGCCCGTTTCCGTGGCAGAAACCGCAGCGCCCAAGGTTTCCGCGCAGCAAGTTGAGAACATGGTGGGCCAGCTCGCCGCCAAGCTGGAGCGCAACCCGGAAGATACGCAGGGCTGGGTGACGTTGGCGCGTTCCTACAAAATGCTCGGCCGCTATGCCGAAGCGAACAAGGCTTATGAGCGGGCCGGCAACTTCGTGGCCAACGACCCGCAGTTGCTTGCCGACTACGCCGAGTCACTGGCTTTTGCCGCCGACCGCTCGCTCAAGGGCAAGCCCACCCAACTCATCGAACGCGCCCTGCAACTCAACCCTGATCATCCCCAAGCGCTGGTGCTCGCCGGCACAGCCGCCTATGAGCGCGAAGACTACGCCGCCGCCGTGCAATATTGGGAGCGCCTGCAACAACAACTCGCCCCCGATTCCGACGACGCCAAAATGCTCGCCAACAGCATCAAGAAAGCCAAGACAAAGATGAAGTGACAGAAGCCGCGCGCGAACTTCTGTCCCCTATCCTCTGTCCCCTGAAAATGACCACCCGTAGAGATTTCCTGCGCGGCAACTTCAGCAAGCGCAAGCCTGCCACACCGCGCCCGCCCTGGGCGCTAGCCGAGGCGGCCTTCATGGCGGCTTGCACCCGCTGCGGCGACTGCGTTCGCGCCTGCCCGGAACGCATCATTGTCGAAGACGCGGAAGGCCGACCTACCGTGAGCTTCGCCGTCGCTGCCTGCACTTTTTGCGGTAGGTGTGAGGAAGTCTGCAAACCGCACGCCCTGCGCCGCGAAGAAGGCGCCGCGCCCTGGCAGATAAAAGCAGAAATTCTCGACACCTGCATCGCCAAACAGCACGTGGTCTGTCGCACCTGCGGCGACGCCTGCCCCACCTTCGCCATACGCTTCCATCCGCAAGTGATGGACGCCGCGCAACCGGAAGTCGATCCCGAAATCTGCACCGGCTGCGGCGCCTGTGAGGCACCCTGCCCGGCGCAAGCCATACGCATCGCCTGAGTGTCTGTTTGTTTCCCTGTTTGTTTCCCCGCCCGCTTGCCCCAAAACGGGAACTGGCGTTTAATCCCGCTTTCCTGAACGGCACAGCGGCCCCCGCCGCTTCTGAATATAGGCATCACCAATTCACTTATTTTCCACCTGCTTCATTGTAGGAAGTTGTCACACCATGCAGGGAGACGACATGCTTCTCGACAACAGACAACCCAGGCAGGAAATCCTCGCGGGCCTGATGCGCGACCCGGCCGCCATCGCCCCTAAGTTTTTTTACGACACACTCGGTAGTCGGCTGTTCGAAGCCATTACCTGCCTACCGGAATATTATTTGACGCGCATCGAGCAAGCATTGATGAATTCGCAGTTGCCGGCGATTGCCAATGCAATCGGGCGACCCGGCACGCTGATCGATCTGGGTGCGGGCAATTGCGCGAAGGCGCCTGCGCTGTTTGACGCGCTACAGCCACGCCAGTATGTGGCGGTGGATATCTCGGCGGATTTTGTCGCCGCTGCGCTGAATCGCTTGCAAACTGACTTTCCAGATATCGACATGCTGGCGCTCAGCGCCGACCTGACGACCGACTTTGCGTTAACCGAAGCGGTCGCCCGCGAGCGCCGACTTTTCTTCTATCCCGGCTCGTCCATCGGCAATTTCGAGCCGCACGAGGCGTTGGCGCTGCTCACTCATGTGCGTGAACTGTGCGGCGAGGGCAGCAGTGGTGGTGGTCTGCTCATCGGCGTCGATCTCGTCAAAGACCCGCAGCGCATCGAGGCCGCCTATGACGACACGCTAGGCATCACGGCGGCCTTCAACCTGAATGTGCTCAACCATCTCAATACGTTGATCGGCAGTGATTTTGACATTCGCGACTGGCGCCACCGCGCGCACTACGACAGCGCCCATCAACGCATTGAAATGCATCTCGAAGCGCTGTGCGATATCGAGGTCTGCTGGCCCGGCGGCGGCCGTGCTTTCGCGCAGGGCGAATGCATCCACACCGAGAACAGCCACAAATACACCGCCGCACAGTTCGGTGCGATGCTCACCGAAGCCGGCTTCGCTTATACGCATTGCTGGAGCGATGCGCGGCAATGGTTCGCCGTTTTTTACGCCAGCCTGTGATGCACGCCGTCGCCGTTACAACAAGCAATCCAACCATAGCGCTAGCCACCGCGCTCCTCGATGCTTATAACGACACGCGCGTACTCAGCACCACGCTGATCGCGCCGCTTTCGGCGGAGGATTGCTGCGTGCAATCCATGCCCGACGCCAGCCCAGCCAAATGGCATCTCGCCCATACCACTTGGTTTTTCGAAACCTTTTTGCTGGCGCCATTCGAGCCGGACTACGTCGCCTACGACGCAAGCTTTCGCACTCTCTTCAACTCCTACTACAACGCCGTCGGCGACAAGCATCCGCGCGCCCAACGCGGCCTGTTGACGCGGCCTTCTCTTGGGCAGGTGCTCGACTATCGTCGCGATGTCGACCAGCGCATGGCGCGCCTGCTGACGATGCGCAACATCGATGCGGCGGCGCTAACGCTTACGCGGCTGGGCATTCACCACGAGCAACAACACCAGGAATTGTTACTCACCGACATCAAGCATCTGCTCTCGCTCAACCCGCAAGCGCCTGCCTATCGTGCCACGGATACCGCAGCGCATACGTTGCCACTGGCTTTGCACTGGCTTACCTTTGCCGGTGGCGAGACACTGATCGGCCAAGCCGGCGAAGGCTTCGCATTCGACAACGAAACGCCGCGCCACAAAATTTATCTTCACGCCTATGAGCTGGCCTCCCGCCTGGTGACCAACGGCGAGTATCTGCAGTTTATCGAGAGCGGCGGCTACGCAGAGCCCTCCCACTGGCTCGCCGAAGGCTGGGACTGGATGCGCGCCAACGGCCGTGCGCATCCGCTCTACTGGCGGCGTGTACAGGAGACATGGATGGAGTTCACCCTCGCCGGACTGCGCCCACTCGATCCCGGTTTGCCGCTGGTACATGTTTCCTACTACGAAGCCGATGCCTACGCGCGCTGGGCCGGCGTGCGCCTTCCGACCGAAGGCGAGTGGGAGCATGCCGCCACAATGCAGCCAACGACACCGCAACACACGCACGACAATTCTCTCGACAGCGGTCGCCTGCATCCCACTGCAGCCAGCGGAACAGGCCTGCAACAACTCTTCGGCGATGTCTGGCAATGGACGCAATCCAGCTACGCGCCTTATCCCGGCTTTCGCCCGGCGGCCGGCGCGGTGGGCGAATACAACGGCAAATTCATGGTGAATCAATACGTATTGCGCGGCGGCTCCTGCGCAACGCCAGAAAATCACCTACGCGCCAGTTACCGCAATTTCTTTCCGGCCCACACCTGCTGGCAGTTTTCCGGTGTCCGGCTTGCTCGCGACAGCGACCCACAAGCTTGATCACTCACCACCGCAAAAATACTTAATGCCCCCACGCCACCGAGAAAAGCATCGCACGGATCGCATCGGTTGGATGCGTGCGGCGGTGCTGGGTGCGAATGACGGCATCGTATCGACAGCGAGCCTGGTACTCGGCGTGGCGGCAGCCCATGCGGCGCGTGGCGATGTGCTGATCGCCGGCGTTGCTGGGCTGGTTGCCGGGGCAATGTCGATGGCCGCCGGCGAATATGTGTCGGTGCAATCGCAGGCCGATTCCGAAAACGCGGCGCTGGAGCTCGAACGCAAGGAACTCGAAACAGACAGCGTCGGTGAGCACAAGGAACTCACGGCCATCTATGTCGCACGCGGCATAGCGCCGGCGCTGGCAACGCAAGTCGCCAGCCAGCTCATGGCGCACGACGCGCTCGGTGCACATGCCCGCGATGAACTCGGCATTTCCGCAACCTTCAGCGCACGCCCGATACAGGCGGCGCTCACCTCAGCCGCCAGCTTCGCCGTGGGCGCGGCCCTGCCCCTGCTCGCCACCGCACTTGCGCCTGAAGTCATGCTTATTTCACTCGTGGCAGGAAGCTCGCTGGTGTGTCTCGCGGCACTGGGCGGTCTGGCGGCCCGCACAGGCGGCGCACCGTTGTGGGCGGGCACACTGCGCGTGACTTTCTGGGGTGCGTTGGCGATGGGGTTAACCGCCGGCGTCGGTGCGCTGTTTGGAACAGTGGTGTAATTTCTTGGGGAGAAAAAATGAATCAGCAACTCATCCTGCAGCCGGTAGTCGCTTTGATGCTATTGACGCTGATTGTGTGGCTTTACATGTACGCCAAACGCATCCCCTACATCGTCGGCCACAAAATTTCTGGCAAGCTCATCGCCACACCTGAGCTGCTCAACGCCCGCCTGCCCCAGGAACTGAGCTACTCCTCCAACAACCTGAAAAATCTTTTCGAGCTGCCGGTGCTCTTTTATGCCCTGTGCGTACTGCTCCTGCTCACGCAAAAGGTCGACAGCGTCTTCCTCTACACCGCCTGGGCTTTTGTTGCCCTGCGCGCCTTGCACAGTCTCATTCAATGCACCCGTAACGTGGTCGAACGCCGCTTCGCCGCTTATCTGCTTTCTTCGCTGATGCTCTGGTTCATGTTAGGTCGCTTCGCGCTGGCAGTTTTTTAAGCCATGCCCAATGCCAAAAAAGTCCAATTGCCGCCTAGTTAGAGACGTCCACTGATTTCGACGACCACACTCATGCTTGAAATTCGCCCAAGCTGCGAACACTGCAACACACCCTTGCCGCCCAACTCACGCGAAGCACGCATCTGTAGCTATGAGTGCACCTTCTGTGCGAGCTGCGTCGAGCATATTCTGTCCAACGTCTGTCCCAATTGCGGCGGCGGCTTTGTGCCTCGGCCGATCCGGCCGGCTAAGAACTGGAAGGATGGCAACTTTCTCGGCACGAACCCGGCCAGGACCACCGCCATAGACAGGCCGATTGATCCGTCGGCGCATGCGCGGTTTGCAGCGACGATCAGGGCAATACCACCAGAAAATAGATAGGCCCAGGGCAAAAGGTATCAGCGCTCGCCAAATGTGTCCGCCGCTGCCTATTCCGCTTTCCATCTCGGACCGATAGTGTTCACCTCTGCGGGCCCGGCGGTGTGCGCGGGCAGATAAAACTTAACCCCGGAGGGAAAATGAAACCGCGTTGCGCCTTGCTGTCGCCACTGCTTTTACTTTGCGCAGGCTTACTCCCCGGCGCGGCCAGCGCTGCGGGCATCCCCAATATCGCCGCCGCATCCGATCTCAAATTTGCGCTGAGCGAGATTGCCGAGGCTTACACGCAAACCAGCGGCAAGCGCGTGAATATCAGCTACGGCTCATCCGGCATCTTCCGCCGCCAGATCACCGAAGGTGCGCCCTTCGAGCTGTATCTCTCCGCCGACGAAGCCTATGTGGACGCGCTGCGCAAGGATGGCCGCACGGAAGATGGCGGCTTGCTGTACGCGATAGGCCGCCTGGTGCTCTACGTGCCGCAAGGCTCGCCGGTGAAGGCGGACACGGAATTGCGCGACGTCATCGCGGCCGCCAAAGACGGCCGACTCAAACACCTTGCCATCGCCAACCCCGAGCACGCGCCCTATGGCCGCGCCGCACGCGAAGTCCTGCAGCATGTCGGCGCCTGGGATCAATTGCAAAGTAAATTGGTGCTCGGCGAAAACGTTGCCCAAGCCGCGCGCTTCGCCAGCAGCGGCTCGGCCGAAGCCGCCCTGCTACCTTATTCGCTCGCGATCTCGCCAGAACTGGCCACGCACGGCACTTACGTCGCCATGCCCGAAAGTGCATACGCGCCGCTCAAACAGCGCATGGTGCTGATCAAGGGTGCGGGCGAAACGGCTCGGCAGTTCTATCGCTACCTGCAACAAAAAGAAGCACGCGCAATCTTCGCCAAGCACGCCTTTGTCGTGCCGAACAATTGAGCCTGGAAATTGTCCGTCATCCTCGTGAACGCGGGGAGCCAGCGGCTCATCACCATAGGCATCGAACCTGGTTAACCTCGAAATGCGGCAATGAAGATGGTCTTTCTTTAACCAACCTAGCAGTCATACAATCTAGCCATGGAAAGCATTTATTTGCTCGAGTGGTCGTTTATACCCGCCGACTATTTCGGTTGCGACATTGAAATAGTCAGAGATGACTACATAGCTTCAATTCGGCACGGCAAGATAACTGCGTCAATTGACCGCCACATTTACGACTCAGATCCAAAACTACACGATGAAATTGAGGTCTCGCTGAGGGACCGTTTTGACGGCGCAATGCTTGTTTCGCATCAAGCTTATGATCTGTCTGGACCAACCCGCGTACTGACACACCCTGACGGGCGACGAGACTTCTTCATCGATTGCAAAACGGGGGTACTGACCGTAACTGGGTACAGTCCCGACATTCGAGTCACTTCGCCCAATGGTGAAATAATTTATGACTCCAAGCAAGTTAGAGCTGAACGCATAATGCATGTCGGCGAGCAAATAGCAAAACACCGAGAGAAAGCCCAACCTCTTCGAGCTATGATAGACAGCTACGATAACGCCATACGAGAACCGCAGAATGAGTTGATTCACCTCTACGAAGTTCGTGAGGCGCTCCATCTTCGCTTCGGTGGCAAAATGGAGGCGAGATCTGCGATTGGCGCACCACCCTCGGCGTGGAATAGGTTGGGCGATCTCTGCAATGACAAGAATCTGCGACAGGGAAGGCATCGCGGCAAAGCAGGGACTTTGCTAAGAGACGCTACACATGTTGAGCTAAAAGAGGCTCAAGAAATTTGCGTTCAACTAATTGAACTGTACCTACGCTATTTGGATGCACATGGACCGGAGCAACCTTGACCACTCGTAGAGATACGCAACGAAGAGTTTAAGGTTTTTTCCCGTCAGGCCTGTTAGCCTCGACGCGTAACGTTGCCTGCAAGCAGCGCATTTCGGCTTAAAGTTTCCCAACTCGACACCCGAAGCCCACCACTCGAAACTAAAAATGGACTGGCCCGCGCTAAAACTTTCGCTGTTGCTAGCGCTCGCGACGACGCTGATTCTGGTGCCGCTGGCGGTGGCGCTGGCGCGGACTTTGTCGTCGCGGCAATTTCGCGGCAAGAGCTTCATCGAGGCGCTGGTCTCTTTGCCGCTGGTGTTGCCGCCCACGGTGCTGGGCTTTTATCTGCTGGTGGTTTTTGGCGCTTCATCCACGCTGGGGCAGGCCTATCACGCGCTCACTGGCCGGGCGCTGGTGTTCAGCTTTGATGGCTTGCTGCTTGCCTCGTTGGTCTTCAATCTGCCGTTTGCCGTGCAGCCGGTGCAGCGCGCCTTCGAGGCGATTCCGCGCGATGTGCGCGACGCCGCCTGGTGTTGCGGCCTGACGCGCTGGCAGGCCTTGTGGCGCATCGAGTTGCCGCTCGCCTGGCCCGGCATACTCGGCGCCATCGTCCTGACTTTCGCGCATACGCTGGGCGAGTTCGGCGTGGTGTTGATGGTCGGCGGCAACATCGTTGGGGAAACACGCACCGTCGCCATCGCCATCTACGACAAGGTGCAAGCCTTCGATGATCGCGGCGCCGGCATCATGTCGGCGGCGCTGGTGGCGTTTTCATTTTTGTCCATCAGCCTGATCCACAGTTTGAGCAAGCGCGTCGGTGGCCGCCATGAATGACGGCTTGCACATCCGCCTGCAACAAGACGCGCCGATTTCGCTCAACGCCGAATTGCGCTGCGCACCGGGCGAACTGCTGGCGCTGGTCGGCCCTTCCGGCAGTGGCAAGACCACCATCCTGCGCTGCATCGCCGGGCTGCATCGCCCGGCGCGAGGGAAAGTAACTTGTGGCGACGAGACCTGGTTCGACGAGCGCATCAATCTCGCACCGCAAGCGCGCCGCGTCGGCATGGTGTTTCAGCACTACGGATTGTTTCCGCACCTTAGCGCCGTGGAGAATGTCGCCACCGCGCTGGGCCACTTGCCGCTTACACTGCGACGCGAGCGCGCGGCCGAATTGCTGGAGCGAGTGCATTTGCAGGGACTCGAAGCGCGCCGTCCCGCCGCACTCTCCGGCGGCCAGCAACAACGCGTGGCCGTCGCCCGCGCGCTGGCGCGGGTGCTCGATCACGACTCGGCCGTGCTGCTGCTCGACGAACCTTTCTCGGCCGTCGATCAGGTGACGCGGCGCAAATTGCAAAGCGAGCTGGTGCGTCTGCGTCGCACACTGAATATTCCCATCATCCTGGTGACGCACGATCTCGACGAAGCGCGCGCGATGGCCGATCGCATCACCATTCTGCATCGCGGTGTGACACTGCAAAGCGGCGCGCCCGATGAGGTGCTGACGCGCCCGCGCGACGCCGGTGTAGCGCGCCTGGTGCAAATGACGAATGTCTTCGAAGGCACGGTGGGGGCGCCGCTGGCACCCGGCGGCAAGGCCCGCCTGACTTGGCACAACTATAGTTTCGATATCGAAAACGATGGTGGCTATGTGCCGGGAAGCCGCGTCTGCTGGGCGATTCCGCCGCGTTACCTGCTATTGCACCAACGTGTGCGGCCCTCGCATGGCGAGCGTGAGAACGCCGTCAGCGGCGCCTTGAACGACTGCACGCCGCTGGGTGAAACCACCAGTCTGTCGATTGCGATTGATGAAGAGCCGCAGCGTCCGCTGACCTTCAGCATTCCCACCCACGTAGCGGCGCGCAATGCGCTGAAAGTCGGTGAGCGCGTCGGCGTCTCACTGCTGGCTGCCGGCATCCATTTGATGCCCTGGGAAGCACTCGAAGAACGGCGCGGCGACTGATCAAAGGCGCCGGAGGCAGTGCTAGCCGTTACGAAAACGTGTTGATGATTCACCTCAGAGCCGCAGCTCACCAGGGCTTGCGGCTCTTTTTCGTCAAGAAGAAATTTCCTTGGGCGAAATCGGTTATAGAACAAGGCATGGTAGGCCGTTTGGCTTTTGTATCAACACGTTTTCGTAACGGCTAGGGAGGCAGTGGGCACCGGTGTTTATGCCGAGATCTGTCTCGTATTCCAGTTCGGGAACCGCGGCAAAATGAGGAGTAGCGTTCCGCCTATGAGCAGCAGGCCGGCGTGCACCATGAGGGGGCCATTGTAGCTGCCGGTCTTGCCTTGGGCAATGGCGGTGCCGAGTGGGCCGAAGGCACCGCCGAGCGTGAAAGCGGCGTAGAAAAAGGCGAAGATTGCGCTGAAGTTGCGCACGCCGAAGTAGCGGCTGGCGAGATAGGTCGTCACGTCCATCTCCGCGCCGACGGCTAGCCCGGTAAGGATGCCGGCGACGAAGGCCCATACGCCAGTGACGCCAGCGGCGAGCAGCGCAATCGCGACAATAGGGCCGGCGAGAAAACCGATCGCCACGCGCGGCGCAAAGTAGTGGTCCATCAGCCAGCCGGCGGAGAGGCGTCCTACGACCAGCGCACCGCCGACCACGGAGAGCACGGTCGCCGCTGTCTTGGCATCGATGCCGCGATCGGTAAGGATCGGGATCATGTGACTCTGTACGCTGGAGACCGACACCCCAATTAGCAGGAAGGCGAACAGCATGATCCAGAACGTGGAGGTGCGCATCGCCTCGCGACGGGACATGCCGTAATCGGGCTTTTCGGTGGCGGCTTTTGTATTGTCGGCGGGCAGGCCGTCCACGGTCAGGCCCATGGACTGCGGGGATTCCCGCACGACGGCGGCGACCGTGCCGAAACCGATGACGGCGATCAGCACCCCGAGCATCACATACGCACCGCGCCAGCCCCAGGTGTCGATGCCCCACTGCGTCAGCACCGGCCAGACCATGTTGCCGAAACCGAGGCCGGCCAGCATGATGCCGAGCGCGAGCCCCCGTCGTTTGTCGAACCACACGGTGATGACACGCGCGAAGCCGACATGGGTGGTGCCCATAGCGAGCAGCGCTATCGCCACATAGCGGGCGTAGAGCATTGGGATCGAGGCGGTCTGGTAATAAAAGGAAGCGATCACCGCCGCTTCCAGCAGCAGACCGCTCAGAATCAGTTTACGTGCCCCCACGCGGTCGACCAGCGCCCCAAAGAACGGCGCGCAGCCGGTGACCACCAACAAGGTGATCGTCAGACCGAGAAACAGCTGCGGCCGCGTCCAGCCGAACTCCGACATCAGCGGGGAAAGAAACACTTGGAAGGTCGAGGTGAGAATGCTGGCCATGCCGCAACCCATACCGATACCGCAGCCAATGGCGACGTACCAGCCGTAGAAAATCTTGTTTTCGGATGTCATAGGTCCCCCGTCAGATCATGAAAAACTGAAATTCAAAAACACTTGCGTTTAACGTTTGGAATTACAGTAGCCAGGCTCGGTCTTTTTATCAAAGTCAGTCGTGGTGATACGCCACCTAACTACGCCGCCAGCCTTCCGATCGGCTCGCGCATTCGCGAGCTCTTTAAGGATGATACCGTTTTATCTCGATAACATATCGAACCGGGCCACTTTAATTTTATAAAGAACCGCATCGTCCGCTGACCTTCAGCATTCCCACTCACGTGGCAGTGCGCAATGCGCTCAAGATCGGCGAACAGGTCGGCGTCTCGCTACTGGTGTCAACGCCGATTTAAAACTGACACACTTTTCTTACGGTTGCCGATTTAAAACTGATACACCCCCTATTGCGATGATCGGGCGATGGTGGGTCATC
>JAYUNL010000122.1:0-24988 GCA_043761745.1 Rhodocyclaceae bacterium | reverse complement strand
CAGGATTATTGGCACTCGAATCCGATCCTTCTCGTATGCAAAGCTTGGCCGGATTCAAATGGATAACATCTATATCATTGAACGCGAATTAGTATTATTGATATTTCCAAAATTCATGACAAGCACCGTTCGGGCTGAGCCCGTCGAAGCCCTTCGACAAGCTCAGGGTAAACGGAATTGTGGTGAGTGTCGCAAGTCATGCAAAGCTCAATAGCCACGAATCAAGCCGCGCAAAACACCACATCGACAAACAATCACTACGCGCCCTGTCCTAACTTTCATGATGCGGGAACAGCATCCCGCATCATGAAAGTCAGCCCTTTTCAAACGCCCGCCCCTTCGCCCCCCTCACCCCCCTCGCGGGGGGTTCCCAATTGGCTCGCTACGCTCGATATCACACGGCGCTCCGATGGCTGTATTTCACGCTAAAGTAGGCACGGGCGCCGGTTCGGCGATGCCTTGTTCCATGCGGTAAAACCAGGCGAGCAGCTCGGCGACCGCGACATAGAGTTGCGGTGGGATGCGCTCGTCGAGATCGACTTGCATGAGTAGCGCCACCAGTTCCGGCGACTCATGCACATACACGCCATGCTCGCGGGCGCGTGAGATGATTTCTTCAGCGATGAGGCCGCGTCCTTTGGCGACAACGCGCGGCGCACGGTCGGCGGTGGTATAGGCCAGCGCGACGGCCGTCTGGCGTGATTCACGCGGGCTCATATTGCCCCACCTTCATGACGGCGACCGGCACGCCCGCAGCGGCCAGCGCGTTGGCGAGCTCGGCTTGCCCCCGCCGCAAGCGATTGGCGCTGGCGTTATCGGCGGCCGAGAGTTCGATGGCGAGGCCGCCGGGCCCGAGCTTCAAGGTAGCGGCAACATCGCCTAAATGCGGCAACATCAAGCGCAAGTGCGTGCGCCACTGCGCGGCTTCCTCGGTCGCGGCGCTCGACGTATTGCGGCGCTCTTCTTCAATCTCCCAGTGCAGGGTTTGGCCGGGCCACAGCTCGCCGCGCCAGACGATTTGCTGCGTGGCCGCCGCGTCGAGTTGCCGTTGCACCAGCGGTTGCAGATCGGCGGGCAGCGGCGTCGCCGCGCCGGGCTGTTTTGCCAGCGGTTCGTTGGCGCGCGGCGCCGTGGCCGCCTCAGCCTTTTCAAGCCCAGAGGCGCTTTGCACCAGTGTGGCCGGGCTGGCTGCGGGCGTAAGCGTGGGGCGCGGCTTGCCTTGCGGTTCGCGCAGCAGCGATTCAAGCGGCAAGCGGCCGGCGATCCATTGCGCTTGATGCGCTTCGTAAAACAAACCACTTTCGCTGACGGCCTGTTGCAAGGCGGTCGCCAGGGGCGCCGCGCTGGCGCTGGGCTGCAACAGTAAGGGCGCGGCGCGTGTGGTGGCGAGACTTTGCGGCGCTTCTTCGCTATGCGCCAGCAGATTACTGATGAGTTGGCCAGTCTGCGAGAGGGTTGTAGCCGGCGCTGGGGTTATGGCGGTGGCGACGAGGCGGCTGGCCACGATGGTGTTGTTGCTGCGCTCGAGCACGACGAGCTCCAGGGTGTCACCGGGCTTGGCTGCTTGGGGCAGGGCGAGTGTCATGCTTTGTCCCGCCACCAGCGCGCGAAAAGTGCCATCGGGCAGCGCCGCTTCTATGCGTGCGGTGAAGCGTTGACCGAGTTGAAATTCCGGCAGATCGGCAGAGACTTCCTGTATCGGCGCGATGGGCTGGATGAGCGAGTCGTTCAGCAGGCGCATGCGCACGGCCAGTTCGCTGGGGATCATGGTCGTCATCTGTACGTAGCCCCCGCTACTACTGGCCGCTCATACGCCCTGGCGTCCCGTAGGCGCGGCGCAGATCGCGCGCAATTACGCCGGCGCCGAGGAACTGCTTGACCTGTTCCATCCACGGCTGGGTGTGGCGGCGCACTTCGGCGTCGTCGGCGAGGATCTTGCGGATGAGTTCGACCTTGCGCGCGCGCAGTTCTGGCGGTGCCGGCATGCCGGCTTCGTTCGCTTCCAAATGACGCGCGACGCCGCTGCATTCCGCTTCGAGGGCGACCAGACGATCCCAGTCGCAGTTGCGCGCCGCCTCGGCCATCTTTCCCGAGATGTCGCTCATGGTTTCGTAGAGGGCGAGTGCGCTCATGGGATCGGGTTCAGCCAAGCTTCAAGCGGCGGCGGCCGCCCTGACATTTTTGACTTCCGGCGCGTCGGCGATGGTTTCCCAGGCGCTTTTCAATTCGGCCAGAAGATGACTGACTTCCTCCAGCATTGCCGGGCTGTTGTGCAGATTCGCTTGCAGCAGGCGGCTGCACATATAATCGTACAGCGCGGAGAGTTTTTCCGCCAGATCGCCGCCGACATCCATGTTGAGACTGGCTTTGAGCCCGTTGGCAATGATGTTGATGGCGCGCGAGACGGCTTCGCCTTTCTGCGCGATTTCCTTGCGCTGCATATGCAGCGAGGCCGAGGAAACCGAGAGTAGTGCGCCATCGAACAGCATAAGCACCAACTGATGCGGATCCGCCGACTCGATGCCCGTTTCCACAGCGACGGTGCTATAGGCTTGTTTTGCGTTACTCATGACGGCGAACATGTGCTTCTCCTTGTGGTAAAGCCTTTGGTGGTAGAGCCTTTAGAGTTTTTTTAGAGTTTTGCCAGATTGGCCAGTTGTTGCGTCAGATACGAGCTGGTTTGGTTCATGTTTGACACCGCGACATCGAGCGAGGTGAATTGCTGGCGGTAGCGCGCTTCGATCTGGGTCATGCGGCGATTGAGTGCCTCGCGCTGTTTCCCGATGTCGGCGATAGTGTTGTTGATGCCACTGGTGCGGGCGTTGATCAGGCCCGAGGAACCTAGCATGTTGGTGAGCAGGTTGTTCATCTGGTAGGCGTAGCCGTTGGCAAAACTCACGTTGCCACGGTTGCCAGTGAGGCCGCCTACTACCGTGATGGCCAGGCCGTCGGCATCGCCGCCGCTGGCCGTGAGCGTTTTGCCGGAGCCGCTGGCGAGTGCACCGCCCAGGGTGCCGGCGACGTTCACGCCGGCAGTCAAAGTAGGTGTGCCGAACAAACCCGTGGCTGCGCTGCCGCCATTGATGGCAACGCTGGATGTGCCGCCGTAGCGGGCGGAGGTGACGGTGAGCACGCCTCCAGACTGGGTAACGGTGACGCTGCTGGCGGCGACGGTCAGCGCGCTGGCGCCATTCATCTTGGACTGCACTTCGGCTGCCAGTGTGGCGGCGGTATAGGCGCCGGCGGCGAGTGTCACCGTGGCGGCATTGCCATCGACCGTGAAGGTCAGCGTGTCATTCACGCCGCTGGTGATGGTGGTGGCGGCGATGCCGGAGCCGACCGCCGTGCCTTGGGTCGCCAACTGGGTGATGTTAACGGCATAACTGCCGGGCTTGGTGTTGGCGGTCGAGGCGGCGAAGGAGATCAGGCTATCGGCTGATTTTCCGACCGAGGCAAAAAGCGTCGAGATGTCTTTCGTCTGGTCGGCGATGGCGGCTTGCAGCTTGGGCGTGTTGAGCGCCAGCGAGCCATCTTTCTGAAAGGAGATGCCGATATCGGAGAGCGTGGTGAAACCGCCGCCTGAGGTCGATAGGGCGCCGTTCAAAATGTTGCGCAATGCCGATTGCGCCATGCGTACGGTGGCGTCGCCCTGCAACTGCGCCGCTTGTTTGGTGGTGGCGTTGTAGGACGAGAGATCCGCCATCGCCTTGCGCGCATCGTTGTAGCCTTTGACGAAAGCTTGCACCGCCGTCTGTATGCCGGCCGAGTCGCGCGCCACGGTGAAGGTGGTCGACGCTGCGGCTTTGAGCAGATTGAGGGTGACGCCAGGGATAGCGTCAGTCACCGTGTTCGATGACTTGGTGATGGGCAGACCGTTGATCGCGAAGACCGCGTCGGTTGGCGGTGTTGTCTGTGTCATGTTCGAGATGCCACCGGTGCTGGCGTCGTAAATGAGTTGCGACAGTCCGGCGTTGTTGGTGTTGTTGCCGTCGTCATCGACGCTGGTAATGCGCAGCGCGTTGGCGGTGCCCGAATCCTTGGAGGTGATCACCAGACGGAAGCCGCTACCGTCGTTGATGATGTTCGCGCTGACCCCGGCGCCTGCGGCGTTGATTTTGTCGCGCACGGCGGCGAGGGTGTTTTGCGTCGGGTCAATGGTGATGGTTTGGGCGCCCTTGTTCGGATTGACCGTGAATACGCCGGCGCTGTAGGTGCCGAACTGGATGGTGAGTGAGCCGCTGCCCAGTGCGCTGGTGGTCGTGGTGAATGCGGTGCTGCTGGCGATGGTGTGGGCCTTGGCCAGCGTCGTCACGTCTATGGTGTAGGCGCCTACGTCGGCTACGCTGGAAGCGCTGGCGGTGAGCACAGTCTGGTCGGCAGCCGTTGCCGTGTTCGCGGTAAATTTTGCCGTGGTGGCAAGCGCCGACACGGCCGTTTGCAGGTTGGCCAGTGCGCCCTTCACCGTGCCGTAGGCGGTGAGCTTGGCTTGCAGGCCCGCCTCGTTTTGATCGAGCAGGGTAAGAGGACGTCGTTCTACCGCCATCAACTGCGACACGATGCTGTTGATGTTGAGGCCGGAGCCGATGCCAGGGGACGAGATCGCCATATCTACCTTCTACCCTCTACCCTCTAGTCAATATTCCGTTAAGCCTTCTGTCTCAGCAGTATGCCCTTGAACCGGTCGAGCGCATGCGTGATGGCCAGCACTTCTTCGCTGGGGATCTGACGCACTATTTCTTTGGTTGCCACATCGACGACCTTCACCACGGTTTTGCCGGTTTCATCATCGATCGAGAACTGCAAATTCTGTGCCACGGGGGCGACCACGCGCTGAATTTCGCGCATTGCCTTCTGTAATTGCTCGGTGCTGGGTGTAGCCGAAGGTGGGGTAACAACGGGCTCGAACGCAGGCACAGGCTTCGGTGTCGCGCGCGAGATCGCCGCCGGCTGTAGTCCTTGGTCCATTCCTGATACGGGTTGTATCGCCATGACCTTACTCCTTGAAGATTGTGACAACGCGGAGCGGTGTTTAGGCCGCTCCGCATTGCGTTACTCAAACAACTTCTTACCTCAACAGCGAGAGAACGCTGTTCGGCAAGACATTCGCCTGTGCCAGCATCGCGGTACCGGCCTGCTGCAGGATTTGTGCGCGACTCAAGTTGGCTGTTTCAGCGGCGAAGTCCGCATCGCGTATGCGACTACGGGCGCCGTTGAGGTTCTCCGACGTGCTTTTCAGGTTGGCGATGGTGTTGCCAAAACGGTTTTGCATGGCGCCCAGATCAGCGCGAATCTTGTTGATCTGGTTCAACGCGGCATCGATGATGGACAGCGCGGCGTTGGCCCCGGTGACGGTCGAGATATCCACCGTGGTCATGTCGACCGAAGAGGACGCTTTTGCCGTGGTGCCGGTGAAGTTGGCCGTATTGCCCGTGCCAGACACGGAAGTGAAGCCGGCCGAAGAGGCCAGCGTGACGGTACCAGCGACGCGAGAACTGTCCGCCGCGCCACTGGTTAGTGTGACCGCAGTGGCGAGCTGACCGGCGCCCTTGATGGCGGACGTGCCACCACCGCTATTGAGGAAGTCATCGAGCGTGATGTCCTTGCCGTCCGCCTGGTTCATGACGACGGCTGTTTTGGTCGAGTTCAGCGTGGCGGTAACCCCGGTTTTGCCGCTGATGGCATTCACGGCCGTAGCGATGGCGGTCAGATCGGACGTCGAAGAGATCTGTGCCGAAATCGCCGTTGAGGTGCCGCCGCCGTTGATAGTGAAGCTGATGGTGCCGGCGGCCGAGATGCTTTGCAGCGTCGCGGTGGTGCTGGCGTTGGCGGAAACGCCGGTCGAGCCCGACACGTTGTTGATGTTGGCCGCGATGGTGCTGGCCGAATCATTGCCTGCCACAGCAACGGTGGTGCTGCCCGAAGAACCCGCAATGGTCAGCGTTTGTGCCGCCACGCCGTTGCCGGCTGCAGCCGCGTTGGCCGCTGCGGTGGCTTCGCCGAGGCCCGTGCTGGCGGTGTTCGACTCGAGGGTGACTGAGTTGTTCTTAAGATCGGTAGCGCGAGCGCCGCCGATGGATACGCCGATGGTCTGGTTGGCATCCGCGCCCACCTGGAACTGCTGGCCCTGGTAGGTGCCGTCCAACATTTTCAGACCGTTGAAGGCCGTCGTATTGGCGATACGTGAAAGCTCCGTCACCAACTGGTTGACTTCGGAGTTCAGCGCTTGCCGGTCATTGGAGGAGTTCGTCGCATTGGCGGACTGAACGGCCAGTTCGCGGATACGTTGCAAAATATCCCCGGACTGTGCCAGTGCGCCTTCCGCCGTCTGCGCCAGCGAGATGCCGTCATTGGCATTTCTTGAGGCTTGATCCAGACCGCGGATTTGGGCAGTCATCCGTTCCGAAATTGCCAGACCCGCAGCGTCGTCTTTTGCGCTGTTGATGCGCAGGCCTGAAGACAGGCGCTGCAACGATGTCGCCAGGGACATCTGGGATTGGCTCAGGTTACGTTGCGCATTCAGCGACGCTATGTTGGTATTAATGATTGAAGCCATTTCGTTTCTCCTTGCATTTAAAGGTTCGGAACGCGGTGCTTTTAAACTGCTTCGCCCTGGCGATTTTTCGATCGTTGGGCGAAGCTGCCGCGGTCAAGAGTATTAACGGAGGAAGTGCGAAAAACTTGAGGGCGATGATCGGTTTGCCGACCTTCGCCCTCACATTGTTGATGCGGATTTCCGCTATGAAACTGAAACAGTTTGAGCAGCTCGCTCAATGCGGGCGATATTCCAGGTCAAGGTGTCTGGCAGCAGCGACAACGCAGTACCAGACGTCATACGTGCTCAAAACTCCTCACCTCAACAGCGAGAGGACGCTGTTGGGTAGGGCAACCGCCGTGCTCAAGTGTTTTATCGGTAAAAAACCCGAGAAACTTGAATGTGGCCTATCTGACTGGCCCGGAATTACCGCCTTTTTTCACTGCTTATCCCCGCATTGCGGCCAGCGCTCAGCACCGACAATGACTCGCGGTTAAAGCTTTCCGGTTATCGGTCGTAGTTTTGTACTAAGCCAGGTGACGGAAAACGTGGACAAGCAGGACAAGAGGTGGGCGGTTGCGGCGCGAAAGTTGCGCGCAACCGCTCGCGATAGGGCGATTCGCCGGCTCGGTATGCGCCGAGCCGGCGGATTGTCAGTAACGAGGGGCTCCCTTGCTCATGGCAGACATCTTTCGCATCGACAGTCACAAACTGATCTACCACCCCGCGCGTGTCGGGCAGTTTCTCGACGCCGGCGATGACTGGGAAAAAGCCAAGCAGGTCTATCCGATCTACGTCGAAGTGTCGCCGGTGGGTGCCTGCAACCACCGCTGCACCTTCTGTGCCGTCGATTACATCGGTTACAAGAGCCGCATGCTCGATGTGGCGCTCTTTTCCAAACGTCTGGAGGAAATGGGGCGGCTGGGCATCAAGAGCATCATGTACGCCGGCGAGGGCGAGCCGCTGCTGCATAAAGGCATCAACGAGATTGTCCGCGCGACCGTTGATGCCGGCATCGATGTTTCATTCACCACCAACGCCACTGTGCTCAACGAGGCATTCGTCGAGCGCTCGCTGCCGCTGACTTCGTGGATCAAGGTTTCCATGAATGCCGGCACGGCGGAGACCTACGCCAAAATCCATCGCACGAAAGAGAGCGACTTTGGCCGGGTGATCGAGAACCTCAAACGTGCCGTCGCCGCCAAACGCCAGCGCGGGCTGGCTTGCACCATCGGCGCGCAATCCCTGCTGTTGCCGGAAAACGCCCATGAGATGGAAACGCTGGCACGCTTGTGCCGCGACGAGATCGGTCTCGACTATCTGGTCGTCAAGCCTTACTCGCAGCACCTCTTCAGCGAAACCCACGTTTACGAAAATGTGGATTACCGCGCTTATCTAGCCATGGCCGAGGCGCTGGAGCCGCTTAACACGGACAAATTCCAGGTGGTGTTCCGCGAGAACACCATGAAGAAGCACATGGAAGATCCCAGTCAGCGCTACACCAAGTGCAATGCCACGCCCTTCTTCTGGGCCTATGTCATGGCCGACGGCGCGGTGTATGGCTGTAGCGCCTATCTGCTCGACCAGCGCTTCGATTACGGCAATCTCAACGAGCTATCCTTCCGGGACATCTGGGAAGGCGAGAAGCGCAAAACCAATTTCTACTACGTCCGCAACGATCTCGACATCAAAGACTGCCGCAAGAACTGCCGTATGGATGAAGTGAATCGTTACCTCTTTCCACTGCGCGAAAACCTCGTGCGGCATGTGAATTTCATCTAACGGCTGACATTATGAAAACCCTGGTTACCGGCGGCGCGGGCTTTATCGGCAGTCATCTCGCCGAGCTGCTCATCGCGCAAGGCCATGAAGTCATCGTGGTGGACAATCTGCTTTCTGGTCGCATGAAGAATCTGGCGAGCGTCGTCGATCACCCAAACTTCCGTTTCGCGGAAGTCGATATCCGCGATCAGGTCGCGCTGGCGCCTTTATTCAAGGGCATCGACTGGGTATTCCATCTGGCGGGTCTGGCCGACATTGTGCCTTCCATCGAGCTGCCGGCGCAGTACTACAGCACCAATGTCACCGGCACGTTCAACGTACTCGAGTGCGCGCGCGCCGCCGGGGTGCGGCGCTTTCTATATGCGGCTTCGTCCTCCAGCTATGGTATCCCGGCGGTTTATCCGACGCCGGAGAGCTCGCCCATCCAGCCGCAGTATCCCTACGCCCTGACCAAATACGTGGGCGAGGAACTGGTGCTGCACTGGGCGCAGGTCTATAAGCTGCCGGCGATTTCACTGCGGCTGTTCAATGTCTATGGTCTGCGCTCGCGCACCAGCGGCGCTTATGGCGCGGTGTTCGGGGTCTTTCTCGCGCAGAAGCTCGGTGGCCGTCCTTATACGGTGGTGGGCGATGGCCTGCAGACGCGCGACTTCACCTATGTCACCGATGTCGCCCAGGCCTTCCTTTGTGCCGCTGAATCGAATGTCGCAGGTGAGGCTTGCAACGTCGGCAGCGGCGATCACTACAGCGTAAATCGCCTGGTTGAATTGCTGGGTGGCGACGTCGAATACATTCCAAAACGTCCGGGCGAGCCGGATTGCACTTTTGCCGATGTGCGCAAGATCGAAAACCTCATCGGCTGGCAGGCATGCGTGTCGTTGGAGGAGGGCGTGGCCCGCATGCTGGATCACATTGAAGACTGGAAAGACGCGCCGGTTTGGAATCCGGCGACCATCAACCAGGCCACCGCGTCCTGGTTCCGTTATCTCGGAGGAGCGCAAGTATGACCACTGAAGTTCTGCAATTATCCCTGGCCGCGCGCGCGGCTCAATTCGGTGCGGTGCTGGAGCACTGCGAAATCACCGGCATGCACGGCAAGCGCTTCAACCTCGAACCCGGGCTGTCCGCCATCATGCGCGTGCTCAGTCAGGCGCGAGAGAGTCGCGCCAGCGTGTTCGTTATTGGCAATGGCGGCAGCGCCAGCATTGCCAGCCATGCGGTCAATGACTTCGTCAATGTCGCCATGTTGCGCGCCTTCACCTTGCATGACAGCGCGCTGCTGACTTGCATGGCCAACGACTACGGCTACGAGAACGCCTATGCGCGCATGCTCAGCAAAATGGCCAAGCCGGGCGATGTGCTGATCGGCGTCAGCAGCTCCGGTCGTTCGAAGAACATCCGCAATGCGGCCGCACAGGTGGCCGACATTGGCGGCACGGTGATTACCTTGAGTGGTTTCGACGCCGACAATCCATTGCGTACACTGGGCGACATCAACGTCTGGCTGGATTCCAGCGATTATGGTCTGGTGGAGGTCGGGCACCAGTTTGTCCTGCACAACATCTCCGACCGCTTCGGGGCGGACTGATGGGCGCCAGCGACGTGATCACCACGCCAACACTCAAGCCGAATCAAAAGCTGCTCGATGTTGGCGCGCTGGCAGAGGTCGCTCGCACGCTGCGCGCCGAAGGCAAGACGGTGGTGCTGTGTCATGGCACCTTCGATCTCATGCATACCGGCCACATCCGCTATCTGCAACGAGCGCGTGAAGAGGGCGACGTGCTGCTGGTGACGGTGACTGCCGATGCCTATGTGAATAAAGGCCCGGGTCGGCCGGTCTTCAACGAACAGTTGCGCACAGAAAATCTTGCGGCACTGGCCTGCGTAGACTATGTCGCTGTCAATCACGCCGTGACTGCCGTCGAGGCGCTGCATCAGATCCAGCCCAGCGTCTATGCCAAGGGCAGCGATTACCGAGCGGCGAGCGACGATGTGACGGGCAATATCGCCCTGGAGCAGCAAGCCGTCGAAGCCCACGGCGGACGCATGTTCTACACCGACGAGCTGACTTTCAGCTCGAGCAATCTGCTCAACGAACACTTCGGCGTCTTCCCTCTGGAAACCAAGGAGTTTCTGCGCAATTTCCGCAGCCGCTGGTCCGACAAGGACATCCAGAACCAGATCAGCTCATTGGCCGATCTACGCGTGCTGGTCATCGGCGACGCCATCATCGATCAATACCATTACTCCACGCCGCTGGGGCAGAGCGGCAAGGGCAATATTTTCGCCGTGCGCTATGACTCCGAAGAGCAGTTCGCCGGCGGGGCCATCGCCGTGGCTAACCACATCGCCGGCTTTGCCGAGAGCGTGACGCTGGTCACCGGGCTGGGGCGGGTGAATAGCCACGAGCAGTTCATTCACGACAAGCTGCTGCCCAATGTCGACCCGGTGTTCTTCTATTTCCGCGATGCGCCGACCGTAACCAAACGGCGCTTCGTCGATTCCGATCTGGGCAAGCTCTTCGAGGTGTATTTCTTCCAGGAAGATCCCGCCTTGGGCGAGTCGGAAGAAAAGGCCTGCCGCTGGCTATCTAGCTATGCCGCGTCCTTCGACGTGGTGGTGGTGCCCGACTTTGGGAACGGTTTCATCACCCAGAACATGGTCTCGGTGCTGAGCGACAAGGCCAAGTTTCTCGCCGTGAATACGCAGATCAACAGCGGCAATCGCGGCTACCACGTCATCACCCGCTATCCGCGCGCCGACTTTGTTTCACTCAACGAACCGGAGCTGCGCATGGCCGCGCATCGCCGCCACGATCCCTTGGAATCCATTGCCGAAAGTGTGGGCGGCATCGTCAAGGCGCGCCAGCTCGCGGTCACGCGCGGCACCAAGGGCGTCATGCTGATAGACCGAGAGTGCGGCGGCGCGGTACACAAGATTCCAGCACTCTCCACCAAGGTGGTGGACCGCATCGGCGCCGGCGACGCTTTCCTGTCGCTTGCCGGTATTTCACTTGGGCGCGGGTTGCAAGCCGAAGTCGCGGCCTTCATCGGTAGCGCGGCAGCAGCCATCGATGTGCAGATTGTCTGTAACCGTGAGCCGATCACGGCATCGACCTTGATGAAATATGTGGGGACTTTGCTCAAATGAACGATCGCTTCGTCGGGCAGGCCCCATCATCGAAAGCCGCCATGGATATTGTGGAGCTTGCGCGCCGCATCCGCCACAGCATCATTGATCTGGCGCATATCTCGCAAGGGCCGCATGTCGGCTCGGCACTGTCCTGCACCGACATCCTCGCCACGCTGTATTTCAGGATGTTGCGCCTGGATGATTGGGAACATCGCGACATTGCCATACTCAGCAAGGGCCACGCCGCCATGGCGCTTTACGCCACGCTGGCCGAGCGCGGCATTATCGACCGTGCCTTGCTGAAAGGCTATTGCGTGAACGACGGCACGCTGCCGGCGCATCTGGATCGCTTCTCGGCCAAAGGCATCGAAGTCTCCGCCGGCTCGCTCGGTCACGGTTTCAACCTCGGCATCGGCATGGCTTACGCCTACAAGAAGCGCGGCGAAGATCGCCGCGTCTATGCCGTCATCGGCGATGGTGAAAACCAGGAAGGCTCGATCTGGGAGGGCGCGCTGTTCGCGCCCAAGATGGGCGTAGACAATTTCAGCGTGATTGTCGACGCCAATAATCTTCAAGGCTACGGACGGCCCAGCGAGCTGTGCGAACTCTATCCGCTGCGCGAGAAATGGCTGGCCTTCGGCTGGCACGCGGTGGAGGTGGACGGCCATGATCACACCGCCATTGAACAGGCGTTGCGCGAGGCTACCGGCGGCAAGCCACGCGCCGTGATTGCGCACACCACCAAGGGCAAGGGCGTGCCCTTCATGGAAGACGAGCTGGTGTGGCACTACTACCTCGTCACCGATGACATACGCGCGAAAGCCATGGAGGCATTGGGATGAGAAACGCCTTCGTCAATACCATTATCGACGCCTGCCTTAAGGAAGAGGACATCTTCATCATCAGCGGCGATGCCGGTCTGGGCGTCTTCGATGATTTTCAGAAGCAGCATCCGGATCGCTTTTTGAATCTGGGTGTGGCGGAGCAGAACACCATCAGTGTGGCCGCCGGCATGGCGCTGGCGGGTTTTCGCGTCTATGTCTACAACATCGTGCCTTTCGTGCTTTACCGCTGCTACGAACAAGTGCGCAACGACATCTGCTATCAGAATTTGCCGGTCACGCTGATTGGTATCGGCGCCGGCCTAACTTATGCGCCGCAGGGGATGACACACTATTCGGTGGAAGATTTGGGCATCGCCCAGACGCTCCCGAATCTGCGCGTATTTTCGCCGGCCGATCCGACCGAAGCGGAAGCGGCGGCGCGCATCACGCTGGCCGAAAGCCAGCCCACTTATGTGCGCCTGGCCAAGCGCGGCGAGCCGCGCATCCACGCCGGGGCAACCGTCGATGCCAGTCGTCCCATCATCATGGCGGAGGGATGCGATGTAACCATCGTTTTCCATGGCACCGTCGCCAACGAAGCCATGAGTGCGCATGAGTTGCTGCGCGAGCAAGGCATTTCGGCGCGGGTTGTTTCGCTGCCGCAGGTGGAGCCTTGTCCTTACGACCTCATCAGCGAAGCGGCCGAAGGCACGGGCGAAGTGATTACGGTGGAAGAGCATTTTGTGAACAGCGGTCTGGGAGCGCGCCTGGCTTTCTGGCACGCCTCGCACCGGCCAAGCTGGCGCCTGAGCTGCCTGGGCATTGCCCCCGAATACATCCATGCCATCAAGAAGCAGGACGGCATGCGCAACCATTACGGCATATCCGCCAGCCACATCGCCTCGCATGTGCGCAGCCTCATGAATCAAACGACCGGAGTACGCTGATGTCCACCATATACAGCAACCTAAAATTCCTGCGCTACATCGATCACGTCGCCGCCTTCCGCGACCAGCGCGTGGTGGCGCCGGTGCACATTCGCATCAAGCCCATCAACCATTGCAACCACGACTGCTGGTATTGCGCTTACCGCGTCAGCAATCTGCAACTGGGTGAGGACATCGACTACAAAGACACTATCCCGACGGACAAGATGTTCGAAATCGTCGAGGACATCATCGCCATGGGTGTCAAGGCCGTCACTTTCTCGGGCGGCGGTGAGCCGCTGCTTTATAAGCCGCTACCCGAAGTCATCAAACGGCTTGCCGAGGGCGGCGTGCGTGTGGCGTCGCTGACCAACGGCTCGAATCTCAAGGGTAAGGTCGCTGATGCCTTCGCTGAATACGGCACCTGGGTACGCGTGTCGACCGATGCCTGGGACGACGCCAGTTACGCCAAGTCACGCAGCATTCAGCTCGGCGAGTTTTCCAAGCTGCTGCACAACATGAGCGAATTCTCCGCGCGCAAATCCAAATGTGTACTGGGCGTGAGCTATATCGTCGGCGAAGACAACTGTGCTCACCTCTACGATGCTTGCAAAGTGCTCAAGGAAGCCGGCGCCAATCACATCAAATTTTCCGGCGTCGTGGTGAGCAATTCCGGTGCGGAGAACAATGCCTATCACGAGCGCATCCGTGACACCGTCGCGGAGCAGATTGCCAAGGCGCGCGAGCTGGAGGAAGGCAGCTTCTCGCTCATCAACCACTATCACGATCTCGACGAGCGCTTCGACAAGAATTACACGCAGTGCCCGCACCTGATGTTCCTCACCGTCATTGGCGCTGATTGCAAGGTCTACACCTGCCAGGACAAGGCCTTCACGGTGTCTGGCACGCTGGGCTCCATCAAAGAGCGCCGCTTCAAGGACTTCTGGTTTTCCGAGGAAAACAAGCAACGCTTGTTCGGCCTGAATCCTTCCAAGGAGTGTTCGCATCATTGCGTTTCGCACAGCAAGAACATGGCCATCATGGATCTGGTGTCCATCGATGAAGAGCACGGCGCGTTTGTGTGAGTTTTTGCCGGTATCGACCATGACGCCATTTCCACACCAACTTCGTAGGGTGGGCAGCTTTGCTGCCCACGCGTCCTCGGGTCGCGGTGCTACAGCGTGGGCAGCAAAGCTGCCCACCCTACGGGGGTAGCCATGGGCCGCTTGCAGGAATTCTTCACGCCTTTGCACCGCCAGACCAGGCGCGACTACCTTGCGCGCATGGTCGACGACAAAGTGCTTTGCATGAAGAAGGCCAAGGAGTACGAGTTCGATTACTGGGACGGCGACCGCCGTTACGGCTATGGCGGTTACCGCTACGATGGCCGATGGAAGCCGGTCGCCGAGAAGTTGATCGAGACTTACGGCCTCAAGGAAGACGCGAAAATCCTCGACGTCGGCTGCGGCAAGGCGCATCTGCTTTATGAGCTGAAGCTACTGCTGCCGCAATCTACCTGCATAGGCTTCGATATGTCGCGCTACGGCCTCGCCGATGCGCCGGACGGCATCAGGGACGCGCTATCCCACCACTGTGCCCAAGACCCTTACCCCTACGCCGATCAGCAATTCGATCTGGTCATCTCGCTGGGCTGCTTGCACAACCTGCGCATTTTCGATCTGAAGAAAGCTTTGCAGGAAATCGAGCGCGTTGGTCGTCACGCCTATGTGATGGTCGAGAGCTATCGCAACGAACAGGAAATGATCAACCTGGAATGCTGGGCGCTCACGGCCGAGTCCTTGTTCGACAACGAAGAGTGGGTCTGGCTCTACAAGGAATTTGGCTACAACGGCGATTACGAATTCATCTACTTCGAGTGAGCGCAAACATGCCGCCCAAGCCGAAAAACGCGACTCGCAAACGCATCCTCATCATTGGCGGCGACTCTCGCCTAGGCGCCGCGCTGTGCGAGGCGCTGCGTGTGCGTGGCGCGCTAGTGACCGCCACCACCCGGCGCGCGGGAAAACTCGGCATCGGCACGTCCTTCCTTGATCTACAGGACATTAACAGTATCGATGCGCTCGATATCACCGGCTACGACATTGCGTATGTCTGCGCGGGCCTGTCCACCTTTGCCGCCTGCGAGGAGAGCGAGGAAGGCGAGGCTGCGCGGCGCGTGAATGTCGACCACACCTTGCGTCTCTGCGAGCGCTTGCGCGCTGCGGGGTGCGCCCTGGTTTTTCCGTCCACCTCGGCGGTTTTCGACGGTCAGCAACCGCAAGCCGCTGAAGACGCCCCGACGTCGCCGACGACGGACTATGGGCGCCAGAAAGCCATAGTGGAAAGTGCGCTGCTCAGTGTCAACCTTGGCCGGCGTCCAACGGCGTCGGTGGTGCGTTTATCCAAGGTGTTGACGCCGGACGCTGGCATCATCGTCAATTGGCGCGACCAGCTTGCGCGTGAATGCGACATCCACCCTTTCTCGGATTTGTGGCTCAGCCCCATCTCGCTACGCTATGCGGTGCAAGGTTTGATCGCGCTAGGTTTGGCAAGTGAGGGCGGGGTGTTCCATTTATCCGGCGAGCGCGATGTCAGTTATGCCGATTGCGCCAGCGCGCTGGCTGCGCGCTGGGGACAACCGGCCCGTCGCGTGAATCCCCACACGATTGCGGAGGCAGGCATCAGTTTGCCTTACCGCCCCGCGCATCCCACGCTGGGCATGGCTCGCACCCAAGGACTCACCGGCCTTGCGCCACAGGCCTTTGCTGACTGCATGGACGAGGTGGCACGATGAGCGTCGCATCCGAACTCGTCGCCACCAAGACCGGCGGCGTCCTCGGCCGGGCGCGTTGTGCCCTGGAAGCCGGCAAAGTCGCCGAGGCCAGAAGGTTGCTCGACAAGCTGGTGGCGCGTCGCCCTTGCGAACCGGCAGCCTTGCATCTGGCCGCTGTCGCCAGCCTGCGCCTGGGACGGGTCGCAGAGGCGATACCCTTGCTGGAACAGGCGGTCGCGGCGCAACCTACTTTGCCAGACTACTGGTGCGACCTGGGAACCGCTTATGACGCCCATGGCTCCACTAGCGCCAGCGCGCAGGCCGAGGCCGCCTATCGCGAAGCCTTGCGACTGGACGATCAACATGCGCTGGCGACGTACAACCTGGCCAACGTGCTGCGTCACACCGGCCGCGCGCCAGAAGCGCTGAAGCTTTACGCCGAACTGCTGCAACGCGACTCCGCCCATGGCAATGCCTGGAACAACAGCGGTCTCGCGCTGCTCGACATGGGCCGCCTGGCTGAAGCGCGCCGGTGTTTCGAGCAGGCGCTGTGCATCAATCCCGACAATGCGCAGGCACTGCTCAATCTGGGCTTCGTGCAAAAAGAATCTGGCGAGATTCATCAGGCCATCGCCACCTATCGTCGCGCGCTGACTGTAGCGCCGCTCTACTCAGATATTCACGCAAATCTTGGTACGGCACTCGCCGCTATCGGGCAGACCGCCGAAGGTATTGCGCATTTGCGTCGCGCGATTGAGTTGAAGCCGGATAATCCCGTCGCCCACTCAGCGCTGATCTTCACGCTCGATTTCGCCGACGATGCCACCACCACTGATCAGCAAGCGGCACGGCGCGCCTGGTACGAGCGGTGCATAGCGCCTCTGCGCATCCAGCGTCTCGATAGCTATCGCCGGCCCGACCCGGCGCGCAAGCTGAAGATCGGCTACGTCTCGGCGGACTTTCGCGCCACCTCGGCAGCCATCTGTTTCGCACCACTCATCCTGGAATTCGACCGCGAGCAATACGAGGTGGTTTGCTACGCCAACAGCACGCTGGAAGATGCATTCACCGGCACGCTGCGCGCCGCCGCGCAGGCCTTCCGTATCGTTGCCGGCATGACGGATCGCGAGCTGGCGGCGACCATCGCCGCCGACGGCATCGATGTGCTTGTCGATCTCTCCGGCCATATGAAAGGCAACCGTCTCGGCGCCTTCGCCTACAAACCGGCGCCGGTGCAGATGACTGGCTGGGGCTATGCCAACGGCACGGGCATGCCGGAAATGGACGCGCTGTTTGTCGATCGCGTCTATCTCCCGCCGGAAGATGCGGCGCATTTCGCCGAGCAGCCGGCTTATGTGCCTTCGGTGATTCCCTACCGCATGTTTGATACACCGCCGCCGGTAGCTGACTTGCCGGCGCTGACGCGCGGCCACATTACCTTCGGTGCTTTCAGCCGATCGTCAAAAATCACCGACTACGCCATCGCCCTGTGGGCCGAGGTACTCAAGGCGCTGCCGACCTCGCGCCTGCTGGTGAAAACCTCGCAGCGTACCGACGGCAATTTTTTCCATGAGCTCAAAACCAAGTTTGAATTGCTATGCATCGCCGCGTCCCGCCTCGATTTCCAGCCCAATACGCCCTGGCAGGCGCATATGCAGGCGTTCTCCGAGGTCGACATGCTGCTCGACCCCTATCCCCACGGCGGCGGTATTTCGCTCATCGATGGACTGGCGATGGGGGTGCCCAGCATCACGCTGGCGGGCGCTACGGCGCCGGCTCGCCTGGGCGCGGCGCTACTTACCGCGGTGGGCTTGGCGGACTGGGCAGCGTCGACACCTGAACAATTCGTCGCCATTGCCGTGGCGAAAGCCGGCGATACTGAAGCTTTGCGCCGGTTGCGCACTGGGCTGCGTGCGCAGCTCATGGCCAGTCCGATAGGCGACACCGCACACTATGTGCGCGAGGTTGAAACGCATTACCGCGAGTTTTGGCGCGAGGCTTGCGTTGGGCTGCGCGCCTCGCGCGAGCGCCGTCTGACTGCGGCGCGCGAAGCGCTAGCCAGAAGTGGCGGTGAGTCGGTGGACGCCTTGCTCGCGCCGCTGCTCGCTGCCGATGACCAAGACGCGGACGCCTTGCATCTGGCGGCCTTGGGCGAATTTCGCAGCGGACGCTTCGACGTTGCGATTGCGTTCTTGCAGCGCGCACTGGCTGCCAGCCCAGGGCGCGTCGATTTCTGGATAGACCTGGGCACGGTGCTGACCGAAGCGATGCGCTATGGTCAAGCCATAGACGCGCTGGACCATGCCGTCGGACTCGCGCCGGATAGCGCCCTGGCGCACTTCAACCTGGGTTGCGTACTGCTCAAAACAGACAACACGGCGCGCGCGCTGACCGTCTGCGAAAGCGCCTTCAGGCTTGCCGGCAACGAAGCCAAGGTCGTGAATAACTACGGCATCGCGCTCGAGCGTGCGGGCGATGTCGCGCAGGCGCGGGCGATGTACGAATCGGCCTGCCAGCTTGCGCCGAGCTTCGCTCAGCCGCACGAAAATCTGGCGCGGCTCATGCTGGAGGAGGGGCGTCCTGAAGAGGCGTTGGCGCACTTTGAGCGCGCGCTGGAGCGCGATACCAGCCTGCACCATTTGCGCTATGAGTTGGTGATCTGGTATGACAAGCTCGGCCACCAGGATAAATTGTCTGCGCTGTCGATGCTGGATTTCAAGACCGGCCGGTCCGCGCATAAGGGTAAGGGTCATAAGCGTGCGCCGCAGGTCGACGTGGCGCAAGCGCTGGCGACGATCAGCCGCATGGTCAAGGCCGATCTGGAAAGACAAGGGAAATCAGCCCGCACCTTGGTCACAGAACTGCTCAACTTTGGCAGCCGCCTGATGGAGGTCGATCATCCCGGCAAGCTCTGGTTGCACGAAGAAGCCGTGCGCCTCGACGCCGATTTTCTGCACAGCTATTTACGGCTGGGCATCTGCCATTACCACGACGGCAAGTTCAAGACTGCCGCCGCCGTATGGGCCGAGGGATTGCGGCGCCGAGAGGCGCTGGCGAAGCAGCTCGGCCTGGCCGATTGCCCACATCGCATACTCGACAACACCTGGAATCTCGCCGTCGGCCATACCGCGCTGCTCGACACCTATTTCAAGTCTATGGCCCTGGGCTGGCGACCGAAGAAAGAAGTGTGGCTTACCGAAGTACCCGGCTGCAAGGTGCCAAACCGCAGCTATCTTGAGTACTTCCGCGAGAATTTGCATCTTGTGCCGCCGGACAATGCCGGTAGCAATGTGCTGGCGCTGGCAGAACAAACCGGTGTGCCGCTACAGCAATTAAGCTTCGTTACCGACCACTTCTTCGCCGATTTCTTGCCCAATAAGCCAGGTAAAGATCAATTCCTGTGGCACCAGGAAACCGCCGCCGCCGTGCAGCGGGCCTGGGAGGCTGAAGGGCGCGCGCCCTTGCTGAAACTTTCCGACGAACATGTGGCGCTCGGTCGCGAAACATTGCGGCGGCTCGGCGTACCGGATGACGCCTGGTACGTCTGCCTGCATGTGCGCGAACTGGGCTATTGGTGGAAATGGAATCGCCACCACCCGAGCATCCGTGAGGCTGTCATCGCCACTTACGACGCGGTGATCCGAGAAATCACGGCGCGGGGCGGCTGGGTGATTCGTCTGGGCGACAGCAGCATGAGCAAGCTGCCGGCTATGGCGCAGGGGGTGGACTACGCCCACAGCGCTCACAAGAGCCAGGCGATGGATGTATTTCTCTGTGGCAGCGGCCGCTTTTTCATCGGTGTGAATTCCGGCTTGAGCCTGGTGCCGCCGACATTCGGCGTGCCCTGCGTACTCTCAAACTTCACGCCCATCTCCGTGCCTTTTCCCTATGGCACGGACCTTATGGTCCCCAAGTTGTTCCGCTGGAAAGAGGGTAGTCCCATGAGTGGGGCACTGCTCAGCTTCGAAGAAATGTTCAAGCTGGGCCCTGCTGACGCGCAATTCACCAAGCTCATTCCAGAAGGGGTCGAGGTGGTCGACAACACGCCGGAGGAATTGGTCGAAGCTGTGCAGGAAATGTTCGATCAGGTGGAAGGCAGAATCACCGAGGCCGAGCGCGCGGAAACGGCCGAACTGCGCGCGCGCTATGCCGCACTGGTGCTGCGCCACGACGGCTTTCTCGGCACGCCGATGAGCGGCCGTTTTTTGCGGCGGCATCGGGCGCTGTTGTGATGAGCCCCGCCATGCCGGCCAGCCGCCAGTTGTCGCTCAACGAGCAGCAAAACGTTGGCGATGCGCTCGATACCGTGCATGCGCTGATTCGGGCCGGCGATATGGCAGCGGCGCGCCACCTACTGGGTGTCTCGATGGCGCAAGAGGCCGACACGCCGGAAGTGACGCACCAGTTTGGCCTGCTGTTGGTTCATTGGGGCGAGATCGATGCGGCCATTGCGATCTTGGAGAAGGCGATGCTGGAGTCTGTCTCGCCGTCTTTGCGTGCCACACTCCACAACGATGTGGGCGTGCTTTATCACCGGCAGGGCCGCTCGCATGAGGCGCTTGCCGCCTTCCACAGTGCGCTGGCCTGCGATGTCACGTTTGCGGCGGCTCACGAGAATCTCGCCAGCCTCCATGCTGACGCCATAATCGCTGCCACGCCGGTGCTGTTGCCGGAACGGACTTTATACAAATACCGGCTGCGCGCGCTTTACCAAGAGGCCATACTCGCTTGCATGCGGCATCGGGTCTCAGGCTGGTGGACCTGTACCGGATTGGAGAACCTTTTCTACTGCAACGCCGAATCTCCATTGCGGCGCATGCTGCGGGAATTCATCTTGCATGGCGCGAACGACGTCGCCGCTTACCGCCGCTTGTCGTGGCAGCTTGACGCCATCAGCAATGAAGTTGGCAACGAAGCCAGCGAGACGAGAACGCTATTGGAAGCGCTATCGGAAGCGCCAACACGCGCTGCGGCAGATAACGATCAGGCGCTGGTCTCTTCGGCCGCGCTGATGAATGGTCTCCTTTCATTGCATATGGCGGAAACCCATCCGGCTGCGCAGACGCAAGTGCCGGCTTTACGCGAGGCGGCGCGGGCTATCTGGGACAGTGGTCGGGACCTGATCACGCCGGCTTCCGATGCCGAACATCTACATCAGATCGTGCGCATGCTGGGCCATTTTGATCTCTTGCCGGAAGCGCGCGATTGTTTATCGCTCCATGCGCCGCAGGGCGCGCATGCCCGCGCTCTCAGCGACTGGATGCGTCTGCGCGACATCAACGCCGCCTACGCACAGAATCTCAATGCGCAAGGCGACCACGGCGCTGAGACTTACGAGACTTACGTCGTTGGAATTACCGTGTGGGGACCAGAATTTCTGGATTTTTTCGGCAACTATCATCTGCCCTCACTGCTGGCCAAGGGCAATCTGCCGTCCTTGGCCGCCAGGGGCAAGTTGGTTGTATCCATCGTTACCGACGCGGCGGGTCGGGCATGGATAGCACAGAGCGCCGCGCTCGGCGCCCTCGCTGCTTATGCCACAGTGCACTTCACCGTAGTCGATAGCGTGCCGGCTCGCGCTACTCCCGAGGAAGCGCGGACCTTCTACATGCGCTATGGTTTGCTGGAGCACCACCATGTCTATCTGGCGCGCGATCTGGGTGCGAATCTTTTGCTGATGCCCACGGATACGGTCATTTCGCAAAACGGCTATGCTACGTTGGCACGCGAGATTCAGGCCGGCTATGACTGCTGTACCGTGGCCTGCATGGAATCGCAGCGCGAGGCGGTGCAGCCAGAGATTGAGGCGTTTCGCCAGGAAGGCGTGATTGCGGCCGATGCCGAGGCATTGATGGCCATCGCCGTGCGCCACAAAACCGATTACTTCAATAGCCTCATCGTGGATCCGGCCCAACGCATGAACGCGCATCCGCGCGAATTCTTCTGGCGCGTGCCCGGCGGGTATGTCTGCCACTCGATTTTCATGCATCCCATCATGCTCTCCGCCCGCGTCATGGCGCGCGAGTTTCACCCCAATCACGAAAACGTGGACTGGGCGCTCTTGCCGCGTGTGATGCAGGGCGATGGCCGCGTCAAAGTGCTGGACGATGCCAGTGATCTCTTCATCCTGCATTGCAGCGAAGGCAGCCCGCGCGACCAGGACTACGCGTCCTTCACGGGCCGAATCACGCCGGCACTGGGCGAGTATTTACTCGTCATACACGAACATGATTTTCCGATTCACCGCGACTTGCTGCGGCATGCTCAGTTCTTTGCCGTGGAGGATGGGGCGGTGGCGCCGTCGGGCAACTACTTGTCGACGTCGACCGCGCTGACCGCCATGTTCGATATGACTCTGCCGGTTTCCGGCTAAGCGGGCGATGGACGCCGCCGAGCAGTGCTGTCATGTCTGCGGTGCGCCGCATCCCCAGGTTCTGGCTGGCATGGCGCAGTTTGTGCCGATCTCCTCCGACATACGCGTCGTCGAGGGACGGCTAGCCTTGATGGTGTGCGAAGCCTGTGGCGTCTTGCAGAAGCAGGTCGACGCAGAGTGGCGTACCGCAGTTGCGGGCGTCTATGAAGGCTACCGCATCAACCATCAGAGCGGCGGGGCGGACCCGGCGATATTCAATTCACTCTACGGCGCCGGCCCGCGCGCCAGCATCCTCATCCAGCACCTCACGCAGACCGTTGCGCTCAAGCCGCAAGGGCGCATGCTCGATATCGGCTGTGCCAGCGGCAACATCCTGCGCGCCTTTGGCGCGGCGCATCCGGGCTGGACCCTGCATGGGCTGGAGCACAACGACCGGTGGCGCAGCGACGTGATGCAAATCCCCAACGTGCAAGGCTTCTACAACGACCTCAATGAAGTGGCGGGAGTGGTGGCCAATGAGCACTTCGATCTCATCGTGATGTCGCATGTGCTGGAGCACATTCCCGATCCCGCCGCCTATCTGGCGCGTCTGCGCCGCCACTTGAGTGTCGATGGCGTGCTGTATGTGGCCGTGCCGGACATCCGCCAGAATCCCATCGACCTGGTGGTGCTAGATCATTGCACCCACTTCGACACCGCCACGCTTGGCGCCGTGCTCGCGCGCGGCGGCTTCGTGACCATGATGCTGCGCGGCGACGTGCTGGGCAAGGAAATCATCGCGCTGGCTTCGCCGCAAGACAACCCGACCTACGCCGAGACGCCTTACCTGATTCCCTTGCAGCAGGTCGCGCAAAAAACGCTCACCCTCTGCGCCGCCCTGGTCAGCCGCGCGCGTAATCTGCGCAGCAAACACCCGCGGTTCGGCGTCATGGGCACCTCCACCGCCGCCGCGTGGATTGCCGGCGAGCTAGACATGCAGGTGGATTTTTATGCCGACGAAGACCCACAGCGCATCGGCAAAAGCCTATTCGGCAGCCCCATTCTCTCTCTCGCCACGATGCCCGTGGCCGCCTGCCTGTTCATCCCCATGTCCAGCAAAACCGCGCAAGCCATTATCACCCGCGCCAAGCGGCCGGATGTCGCGCTGGAATACTGCGTGGAAAACCAAATGGACGACGTCCTCCAACGCACCGGCTTCCTCGCCATGCGCGGGCAGGGTGGATTCACTTGTGATGGAACGGTTTGTGGGTAGAGCCGGATTTTGAGCGCCCGATGACTTGTTCAACGCATCTGTGTGACAATTGTGGCCATCTATCACTTTTACTGGAAGACGAAATTTCGGGAGAAGTTCAAATCTTCAACAAGGCCTTCATCCGCCCCACCAGCACGCCCGCCGCTTGCTCACTCAACGAACTGCTGATGGCCATCTCGTAGTCGCTCATCAGACCACGCAGATCATCCAAGTTGGCCGTTTTCTCGATCCTCATGGTGAAGACAGGGGATTTCGTTCCCAGCACGTTCACGATGGATTCGTTCATGAACCGTCGTGCCTTGCGGTAGCGTTCATTAGCCTTGTCAGCATGGTTCTTGGCGGCAGCGGCAGCAGTGGCGGCGGCGAACGTCACCCGTGCCGCGCTTAGCGACTTAGCGCGATGCTCCGAAATGTAGCCCTGCTCCCGCAGATCATCCAGAACGGCGGGAGACAAAGCGAGTTTGGTCGCCTGCTCCGTCAGTGCCGCCGCAGTGTGATTGCCATCTACCAGCAACAGCAGCATGCGCAGCTTCGCGTGGAGCTTGTACTTGCGGCTCTTGATTTCTTCCTGACCTTTGTCCGTCTTGTCCAGCAATTCGTTCGGATTCATCGCTATCTCCTTCTACGGCCGGTAATCCAACTTCAAGTGCAGTTGCAGCTTACGCGCCTGCTTGAACGCCACTTTCAATATGCGGCGATCAGCTTATTCAGCGCATCCGTGGCTAGGCAATTCGCCTGTTCCGGTACTACCAGATTCCCGCGCTGGTGACGCAAACGCAGTGACCGGACGCCGTTGAAGCCCGCGACGACTGCGCTCTTATCTTCACTCGCCAGATACAAATGCCCGGCCGCCGCCCGCAGTCACTGCGCCGTGCCGCTCTGTGGGATGCCATCGAGCCTGCGCAAAAAGTACGTGCAGCATCAGTAAACGGCCTTGAGCCGAAAAGCTTTAGTCCTGGTCTGTACCTGCTTGCACAGTGTCACCACCAACAGGCGGTGCCCCAACGATAGTTGAAGGTTGAAGGCGGCGGTTTCCTGGTAAATCCGAGAGAATCGAGTTTGCCAACCATGGAAACTCACAGAAAGGAAACTGATTCTGTAAGCTTTTCGTTAAGTACTTAACGAAAAGCTTACAGAATCATGGAGGGCTTGGCGGCCAAGCTCGGATGCCAGCCGGATCAGGAGTTGATGGGGGTCCGGGCGGCATCGGAGTCCAGCCCTGCTCCAGTTGGTTGTGGTAGCTCCGTCGATCGTTGCGTCAGCACTTTCCCGCATGTCTGCGCCAACGGTCTGCGCCTGTCAACGCCGATTTAAAACTGACACACTTTTCTTACGGTTGCCGATTTAAAACTGATACACCCCCTATTGCGATGATCGGGCGATGGTGGGTCATC
>JAYUNL010000121.1:0-7900 GCA_043761745.1 Rhodocyclaceae bacterium | reverse complement strand
TCGATGAAACGCGGGGACCCGTCGAAGTCATCGAACTGGCGGCGCCTGAAGCCGATGGACTCGCCCCGGAAGCGTTTGAGGTCATTGGCCACCAAGAGTGGTGACAGAGATTGGACGTGCAGCCCACACCAGTGCGCGCGGCCGCAGCAATCCGCGTGTGGTGAAACAACGCCGCAAACAATATCCCTCGCGCAAAGGTAATGAAATACTGAATAGACGTCACGACTGGGGCGTAAAGATTATTAAGTGAACAGCATTGGGTCAGTCCCCAATTCGTGCTCTTTTGCCAACGGCATACTTGCATTGTTAAATCTTGGCGTCAAGCCTGCCTCAAGACGGGCCATCTGTTGAGTCGCATGGCTCAAGCCGCATTCAGTTTGTCCAGTTGCGTGCGCAGCTTGATTGGGTCGTCGGTGTTGAGCATGCGAAGCACTTTGCGCTTCAGTTCTTTGAAGTCGCTGCGCAGCACCTGTTGTTTGACTTCGAGTATTTGCGCCGGATGCATGGAAAATTGACGCAAGCCCATGCCGAGCAATAGCCGCGTCAGGCTGGCATCGCCGGCCATTTCGCCACAGACCGCCACCTGCAAGCCGGCGCGCGTGCCGGCCTGGATGGTGTGGGCGATAAGCCGCAGCACCGCCGGATGCAGCGGGTCATAGAGATGCGCCACGGCTTCGTCGGTGCGGTCAATCGCCAGCGTGTATTGAATGAGGTCGTTGGTGCCGATGGACAGAAAATCCAGCTTGTCGAGAAACACGCCCAGCGCCAGGGCGGCGGCGGGAATCTCGATCATGCCGCCGACTTCGATGGCCTCGTTAAAGGGCTGGCCCTGGCCGCGCAAGGAATCCTTGGCGAGCTGGATCAGGGCGAGCGTCTGGCGTATCTCCTGCGCATGCGACAGCATGGGGATGAGCATGCGCACATGGCCGTAGTGCGAGGCGCGCAGGATGGCGCGCAACTGCGCAAGAAACATCTGCGGCTCGGACAAGCAGTAGCGGATGGCGCGCAGGCCCAGCGCCGGGTTGGCTTCGCTGCGCTGGCCGCGCAGGCCTTTATCGCCGCCCACATCTAGCGTACGAATGGTGACGGGCTTGCCCTCCATGGCCTCGGCCACACTGCGATAGGCATGAAATTGCTCTTCCTCATCCGGCATGTCGGCGCGGTTGAGGAAGAGGAACTCGGTGCGGAATAGGCCAATGCCGGCAGCATGGGCTTCCTTGACGTGCGGCATGTCCTGCGGCAATTCGATATTGGCTTGCAGGCTGATGTCTTCGCCATCGAGCGTGGTGGCGCGGGATTTTTTCAGGCGCTTGAGCTTGGAGCGTTCCAGTTCCAGTTCCGTACGGCGCAGCCGGTACTCTTCGAGTATGCGCGGATCCGGGTCGACGATCAGCACGCCGCGCCCGCCATCGACGATGAGCATGTCGCTTTCGCGGATCAGCGAACGCGCGTGATGCAAACCAACCACAGCGGGAATGGCGAGGCTGCGCGCGACGATCGCGGTATGCGACGTGGCGCCGCCGAAATCGGTGACGAAGCCGCCGATTTTGAGCTGCTTGAACTGGATGGTGTCGGCTGGTGATAAATCGTGCGCCACGATGATGAGATGTTCCTCACGCCCGCGTCGCGCCGGCAACTGGCCGGGGTGGCCCAACAGCACCTTCAGCACACGCTCGACCACTTGCACGATGTCGGCCTTGCGCTCGCGCAGATACACATCTTCGATCTGGTCGAACTGGTGCGCCACCTGCTCCATTTGCTGCACCAGCGCCCACTCGGCGTTGCAGCGCCGCTCGCGGATCAGCGCGCGCGTGGCATCGGTCAGCATCGGGTCGGCGAGGATCATTTGATGCACGTCGATGAAGGCCGTCAGCTCCGCCGGCGTGCCGACTCCACTGCCGGCCAGCAACTGATCCAGCTCCTCGCCCACCGTCATAAACGCAGCGTCAAGGCGGGAGACCTCTTCCTCGACCGCCTTGACCGGCAGCAGCAGGTGGGAAACTTCCAGTGTCGCGTGTGACACCAGATGGGCATGCCCGATGGCGATGCCTTGTGAGACGGCAAGTCCGTGAATGGTGAAGCTCATAAGCGTGAGTTCACTCGCCCTCTCCAAACTTGTTGGCGATCAAAGCGACGATGGCGGCCAGCGCGGCATCGGCGTCGGCGCCTTCTGTTTCGACGGTGATGGTGGCGCCATTACCGGCGGCCAGCATCATCACACCCATAATGCTTTTGGCATTGATGCGGCGGCCGTTGCGTTCGAGCCAGACTTCGGCGGCGAAAGGCGTGGCGACCTGAGTGAGCTTGGCCGACGCGCGCGCGTGCAACCCCAGGCGATTGACGATCTCAACGTCCTTCTTAGGCATGGCGATCCCCTTTGATGTGCAGTACGCCATCGTGCCCGCCGGATACCGCCTTGCTGACCAGCGTTTCCATATCCTTGTCACGGTAGGTGAGCACGCGCAGCAGCATAGGCAGGTTGGCGCCCGCCACGGCCTCGACGCGGCCCGGCTGCAATAACTTCAAGGCGATGTTGCTCGGCGTGGCGCCATATAGATCGGTGAGTATGATCACGCCGCTGCCGCTATCCACCAATTTCAACATGTCGCGCGCCAGCGGCAGCGCGTCGAGTGGATCGTCCTGCGCAGAAACGCCCAACTGCGCAAGATGCGGCGGGCGTTTGTTGAGTACATGGCAGGCACACTGTATGAGCGATTCGCCCAGGCTGCCGTGGGTAATGAGAAATATGCCGATCATGATGGTGTACAAAGAGTGTCGCTCGATTGTAACCGAAGCGCTGCGGTGCTTAGTGTTCGCCTTGCAGGGCGGTTTCGAGCGCGCCGATAAACATACCGGCGACGCTGAAGCCGGTTTGTTCGGTGATCTCGACGAAGCAGGTCGGGCTGGTGACATTGATTTCAGTCAGGCAATCGCCGATGACATCAATGCCGGTGAGCAGGATGCCGCGCTCATGAAGAAGGGGCGCAAGGTGTTCGGCGATCTCGCGATCGCGTTCGGAGAGCGGCTGCGCCACGCCGGTGCCACCAGCCGCCAGATTGCCGCGCGTTTCGCCAGCCTTGGGGATGCGCGCTAGAGCGTAAGGCACGACGGCGCCGCCGATGAGCAAGATGCGCTTATCGCCTTGGGCGATCTCCGGCAGATAGCGCTGGGCCATGATGGTACGCGCGCCGTGATGCGTCAGCGTCTCGGCGATGACATTGCGGTTGGGGTCGCCGCGATGCACACGGAATATCTGGCTGCCGCCCATGCCATCTATGGGCTTGAGGATAGCGTCTTCCACGCTATCGACGAAGGCCTGGATCGCTTCCGGTTCGCGCGCCACCATGGTTGTCGCGGTGAATTGCGGAAACTCCAGAATGGAGAGCTTCTCGGAGTGGTCGCGCACCGCCCGTGGATCGTTGAAGACCCGCACCCCACCTGCCTTGGCGCGCTCCAGCAGCCAGGTGGCAGCGATGTATTCGATGTCGAAGGGGGGGTCTTGCCGCATCAGCACGGCATCGAAATCCGTCAGCGGGCGCTCGACTTCGGCGCCGACTTCGAACCAGTCGTGATGCCCATCGCGCAAGTTCAGACGCGCCGCCTGGGCGCGCACCGTGCCATCGCGCCATAGCAAGGCCGGACGCATGACGGCGTGTACCTCGTGGCCGCGCCGCTGCGCCTCGCGCATCATGGCAACGCTGGAGTCCTTGTAAGCTTTGAGATGCTCCAGCGGATCAATAACGAAGCACAGCTTCATGACACGCTCTCTACCGGTTCGGACAACTCCAGTTCCGCCGAGGCAGCGAGCATTGCTAAGCGAGCGACCACCCCATAGGCGAAGAAACGGTTGGGCGGCGCATCGGGCGCGCTTTGGGGGTCGGGCAGCGAACAACTCGTTTCGAACGCCAGCGGTTCGAAGCGCATGCCCGGCGCATTAAGATTTTCGTCGCGGCCGCGCTCGGTGTTTACGCGGTAGAAACCGCCGACGACATAGCGGTCAATCATGTACACCACCGGCTCGGCGGCATTGCCATCTATGGTTTCGAAGGTGTGCACGCCTTCCTGGATGATGACTTCGGTCACTTGCAAACCTTCCTTCACCACCGCCATCTTGTTGCGCTGCTTGCGGTTGAGGCCGGTGACGTCGGACGCGTCATACACCGTCATGATGCCCATGCCGTAAGTGCCAGCGTCGGCCTTGACGATGACGAAGGGTTTTTCCTTGACACCGTATTGCTGGTACTTGGCGCGTATGCGTGTCAGCACCGCATCCACGTTGGCCGCCAGGCATTCTTCGCCCTGGCGCTCCTGAAAATTGATTTCGCCGCACATGGCGAAATCCGGATTGATGAGCCAGGGGTCAATGCCCAAAGTCTGGGCAAATTCGCCGGCCACGCGGTCGTAGGCGGCGAAGTGCTGCGACTTGCGCCGTGTCGCCCAGCCCGCATGCAGCGGTGGAATGACAACCTGCTCACTCAAGTCTTTGAGGACATCCGGAATGCCGGCGGAAAGATCGTTGTTGAGCAGAATAGCGCAGGGATCGAAACCTTCCAGGCCCAGACGGCCATTGCTGCGCTTCATAGGTTCCAGCAGTATCTGCTGGCCATCGGCTAGATCGATGGGCATCGGCGCAGTAATCTCGGGAATCAGCGTGCCTATACGCACATTCAAACCGGCGTGACGCAGGATGGTGGCGAGCTGGGCGACGTTTTGCAGGTAGAACAAATTGCGCGTGTGGTTCTCCGGCACCAGCAGCAGATTCTTGGCGTCAGGACAAATCTTTTCAATCGCTGCCATGGCCGCCTGCACGCACAAGGGCAGAAAAGCCGGATTCAAATTGTTGAAGCCGCCGGGAAACAAATTGGTATCCACAGGCGCCAGCTTGAAGCCGGCATTGCGCAAGTCCACCGAGGTGTAAAACGGCGGCGTGTGTTCCTGCCACTGCGCGCGGAACCATTGTTCGATGCCCGTGCGCGCGCCCAGAAATTTCTGTTCTAGATCGAGCAGCGGGCCGGTCAAGGCGGTGGTGAGATGAGGGACCATTCAAAATTTCTCGTAATGCGCCCAGGTGAGCGCGGTATCCGGTAAACGACCTCCGGTAACAACGGTTGGAGGGGCATGACAAAACATTCTTAAAGCTTGTTCGAGCTAGAAATTTGTCGCAGGTTAACGACGATTTTATTTAGGTAGAAATATCGAGAACGCGTCAGACAACGGAGTATTTTCGAGGCTGCGCTGACTAAAAATAAATCGGCCGTCGCATACGAACCCAAGCTCGTCCCAATTCAAAGCGTTTAGCGCATCACGAAAGTTCTGGAGGTCGATGGAAGTATTGTGCGGGAAAATGGCTAAAACCGAACCATCATAATGAGTACATTCATGCAAGAAAAAGGGATTTTTGTTACGCGTTTTCGCGTTGACATACACGCGGCGATTGTCGGAGACAAAATAGCCTCTACCCCATTGCCACCATGTCTTCTCGTCGAAGTTGCGAATACGCCGACTTATCAATCGATCTTTATACGGCAACAGGCAAGGATGCGGCGCCCCGTTTGACCAGATCATTTTTCGCGTGGCGCCAGTTTTTGCGGTAGCGGAATAGACAAATTCACGATTGCCGTTCATATCGTCTGAATACAGGTCATCTGCACCTGAAACTGCACCAACTTTGACACTTGCGATATCGCACAACCGTAGCGGATAACTGTTGTTGGAAAACAGAAGGTGGCCACCGCACTCCAAAAAGTCTTTCTGTTCCCATTTCAGGCCCCAATCTTCCGGCAGCTCGTTTAGCGACTGCCCGTATCCGATCGACGCACAATATGCCTTATGCGTGAGGTTGCCGAGTTCGTACCTCCAAATTAGGCAGTTTGGTATGGCGTCGTGGAATACTCTCGTATCCCCCAATTCCACTGCATGCGTTATGGTGCCGTGTTTATAAAGCCAACGGTTTAACGGGATGGCGCTTGTCGCTTTCAGAAAGTCCCGAGGAGTGATAAAAACTAGCTCGCCTCCGACCTTTAAGTGCTGAACCGCTTTCTCTATAAAGTAGAGGTAAAGGTTCGAGCGTCCATCGAAGTTTTCTTGACGAAGTAGGCGCTTAGTGGCATCTGGTATGTCCTGACGTCGAACATACGGCGGATTACCAATAACAGTGTCGAATTTCTCTGACTCTGAGTAGCTGAAAAAATCTATATTTAACGCTCCCGCCGGACAATGGCGAGCGTCTAATTCGATACCGACTACTGAAGGAAAGTGCTTTAAGAAAGCTCCGTCTCCGCATGCCGGTTCCAGCGTGCGTCCCTTATTCCAGCAACCACCCAACATAAATCGGACGACACGTTCGGGAGTAAAGACCTGTCCTAAATTCGCTATGTCTTTTCTCTGCAATGATCCATCGGTGCATGCTAAGGAATAGGTCGACGAGCCATAAGTTCCATCCATTTCATAAATCTCCAAGATGGTCACTCAGGTGTTTGTCGAAGCTTTGCAACGCCTCAGATCTTAAGCGAAATGTTTCGCGCAACACACGGAGTATGTAGCGATTGGCCTCTGTAGGAGGCCGCTGTGCGCGTACGCGGTTCTTGCCCCAATGGCATTGAAAAGGCGGATTGTTTCCGTTTGGAACAAGTTCCGCAATTTGCTTTAAGCTCGTCCAGAACACTGCGCGACCGTCATCTTTCCCTATCACAAGAAAATAGTAATCGGCCACCAGATTTAAGGCTAAGCGACTAGAAAGCTCGCTACAAAACTGCTCCCAATTATTGATCTTTGCTTCGTTCGGTTGAACACCGGTCAACGCAAAAAATACTCCCTCCTTGCTAGAGACATTATCTGATGTCTTTAAAGCGCTTACCTTAACATTCACCGGGATGAACAGGCCATTCGCGTCTGTAACGCTAAAGTCAAACCAGTGACGTGGCGGAGCGACTACCAGTTTCAGCCCCTCAGATTGGAACCATTCATTGGAGACAGCATAGAGCTCCAGTGCATGGGATATCTGTTTCTCATTCTCTTGAGAATTTAGTCTGCCGTCCTTTGCTTGACGCGACAAAACAAGGCGCTCGGTGGTCAGTACGTCCGAAAGATACTTTTGAAGGCGATCCAGAATGTCTGTCGGAGAAGGCATAATCGCTAGTTTACTGGAAGCCACAAATAAAAGAGCACGTCCATGTTAAGTACTGCGAATATTTCTATGCAGTTCGGGGCCAAGCCCTTGTTCGAGAACATCTCGGTCAAGTTCGGCGACGGCAATCGCTATGGCTTGATCGGCGCCAACGGCTGTGGCAAAACCACTTTTATGAAGATCCTCGCCGGCGTGCTGGAGCCCTCCGGTGGCAATGTTTCGCTCGATAGACATGAGCGCATGTCGTGGTTGCGCCAGGACCAATTTGCCTTTGAAGAGGTGCGCGTGCTCGATGTGGTGCTGATGGGTCACGAGCAGATGTGGGCTTGCATGCAGGAAAAAGACACCATCTACGCCAACCTGGAGGCAACCGAAGAAGACTACCTCCACGCCGCCGAGCTGGAAGCGCAATTCGCCGAGTACGACGGCTACACAGCGGAGTCGCGCGCCGGCGAGTTGCTGCATGGTGCAGGCATCCCGACTGAACAGCACAACGGCCCGATGAGCGCCGTCGCGCCCGGCTGGAAGCTGCGCGTACTGCTGGCCCAGGCGCTGTTTTCCAACCCGGACATCCTGCTGCTGGACGAGCCGCTCGCGGCGCTCGACGTGAAGCTGCGGGTCGAGCTGCGCGCTATGGTGCGCGAGCTGCAACTGGAAAGCGGCATCACCACGGTCTTCGTCACCCACGACCAGGAAGAAGCGCTGGCGATGTCCGACATCGTCGCCGTCATGGACCGCGGCCGGGTGGTGCAGCTGGGAACGCCCGCCGAGATC
>JAYUNL010000120.1:0-1790 GCA_043761745.1 Rhodocyclaceae bacterium | reverse complement strand
GAAACCCAGCACGGAGCCGATGTTGATGATGCGGCCGCTTGCTTGCTTGCGCATGTGCGGCACGACGGCGCGCGCCATTCGGATCAACCCGAAGAAATTCGTTTCAAAGATCGCTCGGGGCTGCTCGATCAAGCTTTCTTCTGCTCCGGCCGGGGCGACGCCAAAACCGGCGTTGTTCACCAGCAGGTTGTCCGCTCAGAAAGTCTGTCCGAAGAGCCCGGAGAAATTATGCTCCAGTGCCCAAGGCCCGAGTGCGCAGTCGGCCCTCGTAATCGCGCTTTCCGAGCGGCATCCCCAACGTGCGCAGGATGTCGTAGGCGGTGACGGCGTGGAAATGGAAGTTGGGCAGCGAAAACGAGAGGATGAGAGTTTCTGACGTGAAGACGAGCTTTCGGGGGCCAATCTGAAGATCTAGGCTTTTGGTACATTGAAGTGAGTTAATCTGCGAATGCGGTGTCGTAAGCGCTCAGGCGGCGCCATCCGCGCGCTGCTGGTTTCCGAACCAGGGTTATGGTGAAGTTACTTCGACTTCGGGAGTATTCGTCCAGCCGAGAGTTCTGTGAGAAATGAATGCAGTGGGCGCACACTCACTGAACCGTCTCGTTGCGGTGTGTCACCGAGGTAGATGGCGTGACAAGCGGTCAACGTCCTCTGCTGGCGCAATTCACGCAATGCTCGGCCGTGTTCTGGTTTCCACTGCGTGCTTGCCTTCACTTCAATACCGATGTGGTGCTTACCGCGGCTCCAGACGAAGTCCACTTCGGTTCCCGACGGTGTGCGGTAATAGGACAACGCGCCACCACAATTGCTATACGCCAGGTGCGCACGCAGCTCGTGGAATACCCATGTCTCAAGCAAGTGGCCGCGTTCCGCGCTGTCCATAGGTTCACGTAGGCGATGCGACAATGCACGAACCACGCCACAGTCGAACAAATAGAATTTCGGGTGCTGCGCCTCTTTGACTTTTGCCCGCGGCCGCCACGCCGGCAGCCATGCGCCGAGTAACGTATCGGTCAGGACCTCGAAGTAGCCCTGCACAGTGGGCCGCGCAACGGCGGAGTCGCGCGCCAGGCTCGCCACGTTGGTGACTTGGCCGTTGGCCAGCGCCGCCACTTCCAGGAATCGTGCAAAGGATTCGAGGCTGCGTACCAGTGCTTCGGCGCGAACCTCCTGGGTGAGATAGGTTGCGACGTAGGCTTCGAGCAGATCGATGCGGCTAGCCTGGATCCGCTCGGTTCGCACCAGCGGGAGTCCGCCGAACTTCAAAAGATCGTCGATAGCCGAATTAGCCTTCAGCTCTGTAAACGTGAGGGGATGCATTTGGCGGCTGATGACGCGACCGGCCAGGAGATTGGCATCGTTGCGGCGCAAGCGGCGCGCGGACGAACCGGTCAGCGCAAATCGCCAGCGTTTCGGGTCCGAGGCCAGCGCATCGTGGACCTCATTGAGCAGACCAGGAAGCTTCTGTACTTCATCGACGACGACCCAGGAGCCGGAGGGCAGGGCCTCGATTTCGCGGCGGAACAGGCCCGGGTCGCGCATCAGGCGTAAGTGCTCGCGATCAAGCAGGAGGTTGTACCAGGTTGCCCTGGGTAGTTTGTCGCGCAGCCAGGTGGTTTTACCGACGCCACGCGGGCCCAGGAGCAGAAAGGAGCGCGATGGCAGCTGCAGACTACGTGTATACATCGCCAGCATTATGACGGTAATAATGCTGGCGGTCTATTAAATTATTGTGGTTTGACGGAGGGTTTTCCTATCTCAAGCGGCCTTGTATGCTCTCGTAGTCGCTC
>JAYUNL010000119.1:0-6025 GCA_043761745.1 Rhodocyclaceae bacterium | reverse complement strand
ACAGCGACTAACGATGAACAAATCAATCAAAACAGCCAACCCGCTCGGCTGATAAAAAGAGCGGCTTAATCCCTCAACGAAAGCTTGCTAAGATCACTTCGAGGACGCCCGATACAAAGTAAAGCAGGGAACGGGTGTACAGAATCGGCACCAGCACATCGTCCGACTCGACCGCATCCGTCATGCCAAACAGCCGGAAGCCGCCAATTCGGCTCTGATGGGATGAGAGCGCTGCGGCGAAGAGTTCGTGACGCACGGCAGGCGCCAGGAAGATGATGTCGAACTTCAATCCTGGCGCGCGCGTCGCTGCGGCATCAAGCAACTGGCAGATATAGACGGCGCCGGTACTGTGACCAATCAGCGTGATTTTCGAGAAGATCTTGCCGGCTGTTTGAAGTTTGCCCAGCGCTTTGAGCACGGCTGTGCCACAGCACTGACTGTCGGTGCCGAAGCTGTCGGCAGTGTCCTACTTCATCTGGTTCCAGATGGTGGCACCCACTTTATCCAGGTAGGCCGCACGCAGTACTTCCTCGACCACGGTGCAATACATGCCATGGGCACGTGCCTGCGCGTAGCGCATGATGACCTTGATGACCACCTTGGCGACGAATTTTGCGACCGAGAACCAGTCTAGCCCGCCGCGCGTGGTGGCGGTGGTGCCAGGGAACATCGTCTTGAGGGCCTGGTCGTCAACCAGTACCACGCTCGCTGCAGCCTGGGTGCCGGCGCCTTTGGTGGCGGCGGTGCCGCCGGCAATGGCGTTGTGGAGTTTTTGTATGGCGTCTTGAAAGTCCGGATCGCCGTCCAGGCCATCTTCAATTTCTGCGGCCAGGTCATCTTCATTCACACCTGCGGCGCCCTTCATGCCGGCGGTGGGGGCGACCTTGCCTTCATCCGTCACCGGCGGCGTGGGCGAGGCGCCTTTGAACCAAAGATCGAACTCCGCTCGAAGTTGATCCTCGTTGATGGTCTGCCCCGGCCCGCCCTTGAGACCCACCTGACCACCGAGTTTTTTCAGCGCCCACTCGGAGACCTTCTTGACCAATTCCCGAAATGCCGGGTCTTTAAGGATGTCACCGAGATTATTTTTGAGGGTTTCGATCGGCCCCGACTCCCAGACGAAGAAGAGTGGATAGGCGCCGGCGGCGGCATATTTCGGTGCGAGAAAGTCAGCGATGCCTCGCCCCGATTTCTGGCCGACCAGTCCACCATGGAAATGAATCACCAGGCCATGCGCCGGCGCGGCAGCCAGCGCCGCAGCGAGTATGCGATCGACATCGGCCAGCGACGAAGTGTTTGCCTCGAATTTGCCATCCCGGCTGTGCAATACGTGGGCTTTTTGGACATCCATAGCAGTTTCCTTGTTGTTGATCTGTTGTTGTTGCGCCTTGGTAGGTAGAGGCGCATGTATTGGGTCATCATAGTTTCCAGAAAGTCGTTAAGCAAGTGAGTGACGAGCTTTAAGGCGCCGACTTAGGGTGTGCTGCGTAGCGCTTGAGGTGGTCAGTCGCGTCAATATGGCGCAAGGCATATGCTTCGATGCTAGGCTTGCTCGCCGGCACAAGTGAAAATTAAGCATTTGACGCTTGTGCCGTACCATATGGTTGGGCAGAATCCGCACACACTGTGCTGATTAGCGCAGCACCAACAATCGCGTCTTGAGGTAACGAAGTACTGTGATGTTTATCACCGCCAAAATAAGCTGCCCCAGTTGCCAAGGATCCCGTTGCCGGGAGTCGAGATGGCTCTCGATCGACGAAAAGCGAGGCCATCCGGACGGGAGCCCCTATCGCTGCCTGGATTGCTCGCATCGCTTCCTGGCGCGAAAGGCGTCCTTCTTCGAGAGAGATACGGTTGTTTCGGCGAGCTGGGCGATTTTCGCCATTGTTCTGACGGCTATCGTGACCTTCTGGTGGGCGAGGACTGGAAGTTCGTCGGTGGCACCTTCGGTGGCAATGTCCACTGTAATCGATCCGGCACTTCTGAAAGCCGCGGAAACGGGCGATGCCGGGGCTCAGTTTAAGGTCGGCGAAGCGCTGTTTAATGATCCGGCCCATAGCAATGAGACTTCGGCCAAGGCTGTGCGCTGGCTGCGCTTGGCAGCGGAAAATGGGAATGCGGAGGCGATGGTTTTGCTGGGTAGACTGTCCCGAAGCGGCGTGGGCATCTTGCAGGATTTTGGCCAGTCCGCAAAATGGATACAGACAGCGGCAACCCGAGGAGACTCGGAGGGCATGCTGGAACTGGGGCGTTTGTATCGGGATGGTGTAGGCGTTGAAAAAGATATGATGCAAGCCTACATCTGGTTCAACCGTGCCGCCGCCGCCCACAACCTAGACGCCGTGCGAGAACGCGAAGTCGTAGTGCGGCAGTTGGCGCCCGAAGAGTTGAAAGAAGCGCAGGCTCGGTCATCCGCAGTTGACGCCAGCCGCATCGTAAGTCCGGTCGGGAGCGTGCGTAAGTGATCGTGAGTTATTTGTTGCAACTCGCAGGTTGCCGGCCTTGACGATGGCATCCGATTCAAGCTTGGAACTATGGAGGAGAGCTGCTATGAAACGTTTCTTTTTTCTTGCATCCATTTTGGTGTGTGTGAATGCCATCGCGCAGCAAGCGCCGGGCGCGGTGTTCGACTTGTCCAAAGAGAAGCTGACGGCACAGATTCCCGGCGCGGTGAAGCAGCCGCCCAGCGTCGAGGACTTGCTTAAGGCGCAGACGGCGGCGATCAAGGAACTATCGGCCAAGGTCGAAAACTTGGAAGCGCGAGTCGCCAAACTTGAAAAGCGGGGGCACTGATGGCGACCGATACTTCCACGGCGATGTCCGCCCTCGATGCGGCGCAAAAGGCCTTCGACCATGCGGCGGCGGGCGCGTCAGGCGCGATGCTGCAACCGTGGTCGCAGGAACTCGTGCGATTTCTGGCGACAGGCGTGCTGGGTTTTTCGGCCATCGCCATGCTCCTTGCCACCGTCCTGCTCTGGCGCACCAACGCCCCGGCGCAGCAAGTGCTCCGCGTTTTTGGCGTCATCACCATCGTCGCCTTCTCGGCCCTGCTGCTCGTTGTCGGCTACAACAACGAACAACTCACCCCCATCGTTGGCCTGTTCGGCGCGATTGCGGGTTATCTGTTGGGCAAGGATGGGAAGGCGGGCAAGGACGAGTAGTCAGATTGTGCGGTTGTGGCGCCATGCTGCGTCGCGTAAGCAATGCGTAGTGAATAAGGCTGAGCGGCGGTTTTCAGTCCGCCACAAGCCACGCAATGACATGATTGGTTTTTCGGGTTAGGGCGCGAATTTTCGGGCGCATGCGGAATTGAAGCGAATTTTTGAAAACCACTATAGGCTCCGCGCCCTGTCGGGTTCGCGTAAGGGACGGTTATGTCTTGCGCCCCGGCCCGAAGGCATGCGGCGTCCGCTTTGCGCACGTCGCTTAACGTCTCTCTCGTGCGCGCTCGCGGCTTCGCCGCCAGCACGAGTGTTTATCCAGGCGCATCTCGCGTGGGCACACGCGAGATCGTTCTGCAGGCGCACGGCATGCCGTGAGCAACCCCTGCTACACCCCCAGAGGGCTCCCCAAGATCAACAACGCAAACCCTTGCGGCGCTTCTGTGAACCGGTCGCAAATTGCGACCTTAAAGCGTCGCATTCCTTTGGCATAGCAATGACAGAGGGACGGTGCGTTGTTCTCTGTTGCTGTTTACAGAAATAAAAAAAGCAGCCCCACCGCGCTGTGCGCAGTGAGCTGCTAAAGAGAAGGGCTGCTCTTTTAGCTGCCGGATGTTGGTAATAGTTACCCGGCCGCTGCCTGGATCAATTCCATATCCTTCTTCAGCAACTGATTGACCAGTTGATTGACCGTTGTGCCGCGCTTCTTGGCGCTGGTGGCGAGGAAATCCAGCACCTCCGGTTCCAGGCGCACCGGCGGAATCAGGCGCAGGTCGGGGCGATAGAACTTGCCGCGCTCGGCATTGCTGAAATCGTATTCATCCTTCATGGCATCACCTTTTACGGGTTGGTTGTGACATATTGATCGCGCTAGGCCGCGTTCATCCTTGTTCGTACTGCTCACGCTCGCGCCGGGTCGCTGGTCGCGCCGAGATCAGTCGCACCAGCGCCGAGTTCGGCCCGGTGGTGCTGAAGGTATGGACGACCAGCAGCAACTGTCCGTTTGTGGCGCGTCCCAAACTGACCCAGCGTTCTTCATCCTCATCGTGCGCGTCATTGCCAGCGGGTCAAGCAGCACGCTCATCGCGTCCATGAAATCGACACCATGCTTGGCGAGATTGCTCTCGGCCTTGGCGTTGTCCCACTCGAACTCGTAGTCTGTGCCTTCGCTCATCGGGAGGCGGCGGTCTGCGCCTTGCGTTTGAATTTCGCGTTCTCGATGAACGTATCAAGGAACTGTATGAGCTGGCGCTTCTGGCGCACGTCCATCTTCTCGATTTCCAGCAAGCGCCTGGCCAGGCGCGTATCGGTCGCCTTGGCGCGACGCTTCGACGTTTCCAGACCGAGCAGCGCATCGACCGACACGCCGAGCGTACTGGCCATGATCGGCAGCAGTTTGGCGGGTGGATGCGCCGTGGGGCTTTTGTAGTAGGCCATCATCCGCTGAAGTACAACATTGAAGTGTTTTTATTAAAAAATTTCACTTCTTCGGCGCTTCCTCGTACCCGGGAGACGTCGATGAGCGCGCAACAGGATTACTCAGGAGTCGCTTGATTTGGCGACAGCCCATCGAGAATCCATGCGGGTTTCGAGACGATTCTTGTCGCCTTACTTGGAGACGTCTGAGTAAGAGCAATAAAGCAGGGAGTTTTTTTGCCCCAAGCGCTATCGGCTATTCTTGCAATGACCGTCAGAATAAATCCGCGTTCATCCGCGTCCCCAAAATGAATTGTCTTCGGGGCAAAATCTGCGGCAAAGAGTTTCCCTCAGTCCTACCGCAGCAGTGCCGCTTCCAGTTCCTGCCGGCCATGTGGCGAGGCCATGGCGACCAGCGTGTTGCCGGCTTCAATCAGAAAGTCCGTCGGTGGATTGAATATCCAATCGCCGTGCTTGCGCACCGCAAGCATGATGTAATCCGGACTGTGCAGGCGTAGATCGGCCAGCGTGCGCGGCTCGAAAGTCTTGGGCACCACCACTTCCTCGATGCGCAGCTTGTGTTCCGTCCTGAGCATTTCGTCGAGGAAAGAAACCACATGCGGCCGCACCATGGCCGAAGCGATGCGCATGCCGCCGGTGAAATCCGGTGAGACGATGGCGTCGGCGCCGGCCTTGCGCATCTTTTCGACATTGCGTATTTCGTGGCAGCGCGCCACCACGCGAACATCCGGATTGAGCTGCTTGGCGGTGAGCGAGATCATGAGGTTTTTGCTGTCGTCGCCGGTAACGGCGAATACCCCTTTGGCCTCTTCGATATCGGCGCGGATGAGCATGTCGTCATCGGAGGCGTCGCCGTGCAGGAACAACAGAGTTTGGTTTTTTTCGTTCTGCGCTTCGAGCATATCTAGGTCTTCGTCGATGGCGACAAAGTGCCGGTGAGTGGTTTCTAGCTCCTGTGCGACATTGCGTCCGACGCGGCCGTAGCCGCAGACGATGTAGTGGCCATGCAAGCGCTTGATGATCTTTTCCATGCGTCGTCTCCGCCAGGCGGTGTTGATATCGGTTTCGAGAATAAAGGCCGTCATCGAGGAGAAAAGGAACCATAGCGTTCCCAGTCCCGCAGTGCCGATGAAGACCGTGAACATACGCCCGGCCGGGTTGTTGTGCATATCGATAATTTCGCCATAGCCGATCGTGGTGACGGTGATGAAAGTCATGTAGAAACAGTCGAACCAGCTATAGCGCTCGCCGCCGATGAAGTGGTAGCCAAGTGTGCCTATGGTGAGCACGGCGGCCAGCGCCAGCGCCGACCAGACGAACTTCAAGTACATGTGACGCGGCGCAATCGGTCGTCGCATGCTCATTACTTTCTCCCTTAGCGTTAGCGCAATTCTAGCAGTAGGGTGGGCAGCTCCGCTGCCCACGCG
>JAYUNL010000118.1:0-4067 GCA_043761745.1 Rhodocyclaceae bacterium | reverse complement strand
TGAGAACGTGCGCCTGGCTGTGTCCAACTTGTCTGCCAAAGGGGATGTAATGCTGTGCCGCTCGATTCGATTCAAAGATGGCAAGCAAGTCGAAGCGATACTTTGCCGGGTGGCCGGATATATCCCACTTGCTAGCCCCGGGAGGAAACCAAAAGCGCAACTAGAGAGGAAGTAATCCTGTTCCCAGGCCAGATATATCTTAGTAGGATTGCACATGCGGTAAGGCCGTCATCGGGAATGACCGCTTTGGGTCGCTTACCGACACGTCGCGAACCGGCGGTCATTCGATTTGTCGCACTGGTCGTCTACGACAGGCAGTAACAATATCCAGCGACAGGTAATTCAGAGCGCGGGGCATCGGGTTTAGCAATGGGCCGTGTGCCTCCTTGTTTTCCGGTCTTTTTTAGACTCTGCTTCGGTGGGGTTCTTGATGGCGATTCCGGCGGCGCTTGCTGTCCGGGCAAGAAAAAGCCGCGCAGGTCAAAACCCATGCGCGGCAATTACCAGCATCCCCGAGGAGGATCAGGAATACCGTTTGTATATATACCAGTGTCCTGAAAAATAATCTGTTAAATATCGCACAAACCCTGCTTCAGGGCGAGTGTTTGGGGCTTTGTCAGCAATGCTCACAACGCGCCCAACGAGATCAGCAACGCTGACAATATGAAAAAAGACTATCTCGGCATGCCCAGAGTCCTCACCGCCAGGACAGCTCGACCGCTTCTCATGCAGTTCCCGCTGAACCGTGCCGCATCACAAACGCAAAGCCCCACGAGAACCGCAGGGCTTCACAGGATCGCCACATTGCTGTGGCCTCATTTCGTCGCTTCAGGGCGACGTGTGCCGGTGTATCCTCACCGGCGTCGGGGTCGAGCTGTAGTGATTTTCGTCTATAGACCCTCCATTTAAATGGATTGCTGCAACAAGTGCCACGCATCGCGGTCGCGCACTCCGGAGAATGCCTGGTTCCGTGGTGTTGCGCCCTCGAAACCGGAACCCGGGGCGGCGCCCACGTCCCGCGCCGGGAAGCACGGATAGACGAAACGCGGCGACTCGAAATTAACACTACGCCGGGCCGAATAGATTTGCAATAGACGGAGTGCCTCTTTTTTGGTTGGCGTTGATCTGGATCAAACGGGCACGCCCGCCAAATATTAGCTGACACTTATGGTCGGTTCTATAATGGGTGCGTTTAGACGACGCGAGGAAACAGCAAGCTGCTTAACACGCTTCAGCAATCACCCAGACCCCGCTTGGCGGGATTTTTCTTTTTGTCGGCGGCTCGTTGCCCAGTAGCGTGTTTGAATGACTGCAATGGGTCGTTTCCAGCCGTTCCAGGTGCTGGTGGAATTCGCGAGCCAGCTTGCAGTGATTGTCAGATTGAGTGGCGATTACAACAGGTAATTAATGATGGAGAATCTTTGACAAGAACTGCTGCGCCCGCTCTGAGCGCGGCGTGCCGAAGAATTCTTCTTTCTTGGCGTCTTCGACGATCCTGCCTTGGTCCATGAAAATCACCCGGTGAGCGACCTTGCGCGCAAAGCCCATTTCGTGGGTTACGCACATCATGGTCATGCCTTCCTTGGCCAGCTCGACCATCACATCCAGCACCTCGTTGATCATCTCCGGGTCGAGCGCAGAGGTCGGCTCGTCGAAAAGCATGGCGATCGGATCCATCGCCAACGCGCGGGCAATGGCCACACGCTGCTGCTGACCGCCGGAGAGCTGGCCTGGGAACTTGTGGGCTTGCTCAGTGAGGCCGACTCGCTGGAGCATTTTCAAACCTCGCGCCGCCGCTTCATCCCGGCTTCGCCCCAGCACCTTGATCTGCGCCAAGGTCAGGTTGTCGGTGATGATCATGTGGGGGAACAACTCGAAATTCTGGAATACCATGCCGATGCGGGCGCGCAGCTTGGAGAGGTTCGTCTTCGGGTCTGTAACCGAAATGCCCTCAACGGTGATGTCGCCCTTCTGGAATGGCTCCAGCGCATTGACGCATTTGATGAGAGTGGACTTGCCCGAGCCGGAGGGGCCGCACACCACCACCACCTCGCCTTTATTCACGCTGGTCGTGCAGTCGCTCAGGACCTGAAAGTTTCCATACCATTTGCTGACGTTGTTGATTTCGATCATGTCTTGAGTTCCACTTTTTAGTGAATGATAGCGATGCACCTCTGAAGCTGCTTGACCATAGTTGAGAGCGTGTAACAGAGGATGAAATAGACGACGGCGACGAAGGCGTACATCTCGACCACGCGGCTATCGCGCTGCGCGATCTTGACCGACGCTCCGACGAAGTCGGTCACGTTCAGCAGCGATACCAGCGACACGTCCTGGAACAGGACGATGGTCTGGGTCAAGAGCACCGGCAGCATGTTGCGGAAGGCCTGCGGCAGGATGACCAGCTTCATCGCCTGCCAGTAATTCAGCCCTAGCGCGTAAGCCGCACCGACCTGGCCCTTGGGAATACTCTGGATGCCGGCGCGCATGATCTCGCAAAAATAAGCCGACTCGAACATGATGAAGGTAATGTAGGCCGAGCGCTCGGCTCCGATCTGCGGCGGGCGCTCCCAGCCCATGACGGACTGCACGAGCACCGGCACCAGAAAATAGAACCAGAAGATGACCAGCAGCAGCGGGACGGAGCGCATCAGGTTGACATACCCTGCGGCGGCAAGCGTCACCGGCCTGAACGAGGACAGGCGCGCCATCGCCAGAAGCGTGCCGAAGAAGGTGCCGCCCAGCGCAGCGACCGCGGTTAGCTGCGCCGTGTACTGCAACCCCTTCAGCAGATACGGCAGGGAGCGGCCGATGACTTCGAAATCGAGATCGCCCACTATTTGCCTCCCGTGATATAGCCTGGAACGGCCAGACGTCTCTCAATCAAAGCCATCACGCGGTTGGCGGTCATGGCGATCACAATATAGATCACGGTGGCGGCTGTGAACGCATCGAAATAGCGGAACGTCATTTCCGCCATTTCGCGGGTACGGAAGAAGAGCTCAACCAGGCCGATCGAGTAGGCCACCGCCGTATTCTTGATCAGGTTCATGACCTCTGAGGTCAGTGGCGGTATGATGATGCGGTAAGCCATTGGCAGCAGAACATAGCGGTAGGTTTGCATTTGTGTCAGACCCAGGGCATAGCCGGCATAGCGCTGACCGCGTGGCAGAGACTGGATGCCCGAGCGTACTTGTTCGGCAATGCGCGCCGAGGTGAAAAAACCCAGGCAGATGACGGCAGTCACAAATTGATGCTGTGTCGGGTCCAGCGTCACCACCCAGTGTTTGACCGCCAGGATCAGCCCCGGCACCACAAAATACCAGACGAAAAACTGGACGATCAGGGGAATATTGCGAAACAGCTCGACATAGGCATTGCCACTACGCACTAGCCAGGGGTTTTCGGTGGTGCGCACCACGCCGATGATCGAGCCCAGCACGAACGCCATGATCCAGGCGAAAAACGCCGTTGCCAGCGTCCATTCGAGACCCGATGCCAGCATTTGCCACCAGGCCATATTCCCATCTGGCACCTGTTCAAGAAAGATTCCCAAGTGCATGCTCGATCCCCCTCACTGGGACAGCTTATCTCATTTGCACAGACGAAAAAAAAGCCGGACGGCGACGCGCCTTCCGGCTTGATGCAGTCGCTTACACGCCTTTGTCGTTGGGGTTCTTGAAGGCTTCGCGGATGGCCGGTGTCATCGGGAAGTTCATGTTGATTCCCTTGGGCGGAATCGAGCTTGTGAACCATTTGGCGTAGATCTTATCGATCTCGCCCGACTTCATGACCCAGCTGATGGTCTTGTCAACCAGCGCTTTGAACTGCGGATCGTCCTTGCGCAGCATCATGCTGTAAGGCTCCTGGCGCAGTGATTCGAGTATGATCTTGTACTCCGCCGGGTTCTTGGAATTGGCGATCTGGCCCGCAAGCAAGATGTCGTCCATCACGAATGCGGCGGTGCGGTCATCCGCCATCAGCAGAAAAGACTCGGCGTGGTCCTTGCCATAGATTTCCTTGATCTCCGCGTTCTGGGTTTTTTCATAGGCCTTAAGGAGCGGGAC
>JAYUNL010000117.1:0-17446 GCA_043761745.1 Rhodocyclaceae bacterium | reverse complement strand
GATGGTTATGCCTGGGGACAACGTCACCATCACGGTGAAGCTGCACGCCCCCATCGCCATGGAAGACGGACTGCGCTTCGCCATCCGCGAAGGCGGCCGTACCGTCGGCGCCGGCGTCGTGGCAAAGGTAATTGAATAAGTTTCGAGTTTAGAATTGCGAGTTTCGAGTTGATTTCGTGAAGCACGTACCGGGTTCCTAACTCGAAACCCGCAACGCGAAACTCCGCAATATTGCTCTTTGGGAAATTGATATGCAAAGCCAGAAAATTCGCATCCGCCTCAAGGCCTTCGACTATCGTCTAATCGACCAGTCCGCGCTGGAGATCGTAGAGACGGCCAAGCGCACGGGTGCGGTAGTGCGCGGCCCGGTGCCGTTGCCGACGCGCATTGAGCGCTTCGATGTACTGCGCTCGCCACACGTCAATAAGACTTCGCGTGACCAATTTGAGATTCGCACCCATCTGCGTTTGATGGACATCATCGATCCGACAGACAAGACCGTCGATGCGCTGATGAAGCTGGATCTGCCGGCGGGTGTCGATGTCGAGATTAAATTGCAGTAAGTGGTGATGGTGGAGGGCGCATACCGCCTCCCAGTCGCCGAGAGTTAAGTAAGCAAAGTAACCAGCCGGCCAATTGTAGTCGGCACCTCTAGAGAGGATAGAAAAAATGAGTCTAGGCCTTGTAGGTCGCAAGGTCGGCATGACGCGCATCTTTACCGATGATGGTGCATCCATCCCGGTGACAGTGCTTGACGTGTCGAACAACCGCGTGACCCAAATCAAAACGCCGGCTACCGACGGCTATGCCGCGGTGCAGGTGACTTTCGGCAAGCGTCGCGCAAGCCGGGTGACCAAGCCCGCTGCCGGCCACCTCGCCAAGGCGGGTGCCGAAGCTGGGCATGTCTTCAAAGAATTCCGCGTTACCGATGAGCAGCTCGCCAGTTTCAAACCGGGCGATGTAATTGCGGTGACGCTGTTTCAGCCTGGCCAAAAGGTCGATGTGACGGGCGTTACCCTGGGTAAGGGTTTTGCCGGGGCCATCAAGCGTCACCACTTCTCGTCCAACCGCGCCAGCCACGGTAACTCGCGGTCGCACAACTCGGCCGGTTCTATTGGTATGAATCAGGACCCGGGTCGGGTTTTCCCCGGCAAGAAAATGGCCGGTCACTTGGGTGACGTACAGCGCACCACGCAGAATCTCGAAATCGTTCGAGTGGATGAAGCGCGTCAGTTGCTGCTCGTCAAAGGCGCTGTTCCCGGCAGTCGCGGCTCGGATGTCGTCGTGCATCCGGCTATCAAGGCTGGCAACCGAGCGGGGGCATGATGGAACTCAAACTAATTAACGATCAAGGCAAATCGTCTTCGACGCTGCAAGCTTCGGACGCGCTCTTCGGGCGTGACTACAACGAAGCCCTGGTGCATCAGGTGGTGGTCGCTTATCAAGCCAACGCCCGCTCCGGTAATCGCGCGCAGAAGGATCGCACCGAAGTGCGTCACTCGACCAAGAAGCCTTGGCGTCAAAAAGGCACGGGCCGCGCCCGTGCCGGTATGACGTCTTCGCCGCTGTGGCGTGGAGGCGGCCGTATTTTCCCGAATTCGCCTGACGAAAACTTCAGCCACAAGGTCAACCGCAAGATGTATCGCGCCGGCATCGCCTCGATCCTGTCGCAGCTTGCACGCGAAGATCGCCTGGCGGTGGTGGAAAACTTCTCGCTCGAAGCGCCGAAGACCAAGCTGCTCATACAAAAGCTCAAGGGCATGGGTCTGGAATCGGTACTGGTGATCACCGAAAGCCTCGACGAAAACCTCTATCTGTCGTCCCGCAACCTGCCCAACGTGCTGGTGATCGAGGTTAACGAAACCGATCCGCTGTCTCTGGTGCGTTTCAAGAACGTGCTGCTGACCAAGGGCGCGGTCGCCAAGATGGAGGAGACGCTGATATGAGCGCCACATTCAATCAAGAGCGCCTGATGCAGGTGCTGGTCGCGCCACAGATTTCGGAGAAGGCCACCTACGTTGCGGATAAGAACGAGCAGGTGATCTTTATCGTTGCGCCGGACGCGACGAAGCCGGAGATCAAAGCCGCTGTCGAACTGCTATTCAAGGTGCAGGTTGATTCCGTGCAAGTCTCCAACCAGAAAGGCAAGAAAAAACGCCACGGCCGTTTCATGGGCAAGCGCAAGGACGTGCGTAAAGCTTACGTCTGCTTGAAGCCGGGCCAGGAAATCAACTTCGTGGCTGGGGAGTAAAGCATGGCACTCGTTAAAGTCAAACCCACATCCGCCGGCCGTCGTGCCGTCGTCAAGGTCGTCAATGCCGATCTGCACAAAGGTGCGCCGGTTGCCGCGCTGATTGAGAGCAAGCACAGCAAGGCTGGCCGTAACAACCATGGTCGTATCACCGTACGTCACCATGGGGGTGGCCACAAGCAGAATTACCGTATTGTCGATTTCCGTCGTGACAAAGATGGTGTGCCGGCCAAGGTCGAGCGCCTCGAGTACGACCCTAACCGCACCGCCAATCTGGCTCTGCTGTGCTACGCCGACGGCGAGCGACGTTACATCATCGCGCCCAAGGGCGTGGCGGTCGGCACGCAACTGGTGAGTGGTTCGGAAGCCCCGATCAAGCCGGGCAACACATTGCCCCTGCGCAATATCCCGGTCGGCACGACGATCCATTGCATTGAAATGACGCCGGGCAAGGGCGCCCAACTGGCTCGCGCGGCGGGTACCTCGGTGCAATTGCTGGCTCGCGAAGGCAGCTACGCGCAACTGCGCTTGCGCTCCGGTGAAATTCGCCGGGTGCATGTCGAGTGCCGTGCCACCATCGGCGAAGTTGGCAACGAGGAAAACAATCTGCGCTCCATTGGCAAGGCCGGCGCCCAGCGCTGGCGCGGCATACGCCCGACGGTTCGTGGTGTCGCCATGAACCCGGTCGATCACCCACACGGCGGCGGCGAAGGCAAGACCGCTGCTGGTCGTGATCCAGTCAGCCCCTGGGGCACGCCGACCAAGGGCTATCGCACACGTCGTAACAAGCGCACGGACAGCATGATCGTCCAGCGTCGGCACAAGAAATAAGAGGTGAAGCATGGCACGTTCCGTTAAGAAAGGCCCGTTCGTCGACGCCCACCTGATCAAGAAGGTGGACACGTCGCGCGCAACCAACGACAAGCGCCCGATCAAGACCTGGTCGCGGCGCTCCACCGTCCTGCCGGATTTTGTCGGCCTGACCATCGCCGTGCATAACGGCAAGCAGCATATTCCGGTGTATATCTCGGAAAACATGGTCGGTCACAAGCTCGGCGAGTTTGCGCTCACCCGTACCTTCAAAGGACACACCGCCGGCAAAAAAGCCGCGGTGAAGAGGTAAGGATCATGGAAACCAATGCAACCCTGCGGGGGGTTCGCCTCTCCGAGCAAAAGGGCCGGTTAGTCGCTGACCAGATTCGCGGTCTACCGGTGGATCAGGCGCTCAACGTCCTGGCTTTCAGTCCTAAGAAGGGCGCCAAAATTATCAAGAAAGTGCTGGAGTCGGCCATCGCCAACGCCGAGCACAATGATGGTGCCGATATCGATGCGCTGAAGGTAAAGACTATCCATGTCGAGCGCGGTACGGTGCTGAAGCGATTCATGCCGCGCGCCAAAGGGCGCGGCTTCCGTATTCTCAAGCCGACTTGCCACATCTACGTCACCGTTGGTGACGAGCCGGCGAAAAAGCCGAGCAGGAAGTAAGGAAAAACTATGGGACAGAAAATACATCCGATTGGTTTCCGCCTCGCGGTGACACGCAACTGGGGCTCGCGCTGGTATGCCAACAGCAAGAATTTCCCCGGCATGCTTAACGAAGACCTCAAGGTGCGCGAGTACCTGAAGAAAAAACTGGCGCATGCCTCGGTGGGTCGCGTAGTCATCGAGCGCCCAGCCAAGAATGCTCGCATTACCGTGTACTCGGCCCGCCCCGGTGTGGTCATCGGCAAGAAGGGCGAGGACATCGAGCATCTGAAGGCCGAGCTGCAGAAGATCATGGGCGTGCAGGTGCACGTCAATATTGAGGAAATCCGCAAGCCAGAAATCGACGCTCAGCTTATCGCCGACTCGATCGCTCAGCAACTCGAAAAACGTATCATGTTCCGTCGCGCCATGAAGCGCGCCATGCAGAACGCCATGCGTTTGGGCGCCCAGGGCATCAAGATTATGAGCTCGGGACGTCTGAACGGCGCTGAAATCGCTCGCCGCGAGTGGTATCGCGAAGGTCGCGTGCCTTTGCATACCCTGCGCGCCGACATCGACTATGGCACTGCGGAAGCGCAAACCACGTACGGCATCATCGGCATCAAGGTTTGGGTATTCAAAGGTGAAATGACGGCCCGCAACGAGCTGCCTGCCGTGGCGCCCGAAGCAGCGCCCACCGACGACACGGCTAAGAGAGTGCGCAAGGCTCCGCCCCGTCCGTCCGCCAGCGTGCCGGAGAAGCCCGCCGGCGATGACAAGCCGTCCGCTAAGCCGCGTACACCACGCAAAGTCACCGCGAAGACCGAGGAAGCCAAAGGCGCCAAGCCGGAAGCCGCCCCCGAGGCAGCGAAAGCTCCCGCCAAGCGCGTGCGTAAAGCCGCCGAGGCCAAGCCAGACGCAGCCAAAGAAGTTAAGGAGTAAGAGTCATGCTGCAACCTGCACGCAGAAAGTACCGCAAGGAACAAAAGGGCCGCAACAAGGGCATTGCGACTCGTGGCACCAAGGTTAGCTTCGGCGAGTTTGGCCTCAAGGCTATCGGCCGCGGTCGCTTGACTGCCCGCCAGATCGAAGCGGCGCGCCGTGCTATGACGCGTCACATTAAGCGCGGAGGCCGCGTTTGGATCCGGGTATTTCCGGACAAGCCAGTTTCCAAGAAGCCGTTGGAAGTGCGGATGGGTAACGGCAAGGGTAACCCGGAGTATTACGTCGCCGAAATTCAGCCGGGCAAGGTCATTTATGAAATGGACGGCGTGGACGAAGCGCTGGCGCGCGAGGCCTTTGCGCTCGCGGCAGCCAAGCTGCCGATCGCGACGACGTTCGTTGTGCGCCAGGTTGGAGGTTGATCATGAAAGCAAAAGAACTTAGGGCCAAAGATACGGCCCAGTTGAACCAGGAGATTATCGATCTCCGCAAGGCGCAGTTTTCCATGCGTATGCAAGTCGCCACGCAGCAGCTGACCAACACCAGCCAGCTTGGCAAAGTGCGCAAGGATATTGCGCGTGTGAAAACGCTATTGAGTGAAAAGGCGGCCGCCAAATGAGCGAAGCTATTGAAAAAGTGCGACGCACCCTGACGGGCCGTGTCGTCAGCGACAAGATGCAAAAGACTGTCACTGTTCTGGTTGAGCGTCGCGTTAAGCATCCGATGATAGGCAAGGTCATCACGCGTTCGCGTAAGTACCACGCCCATGTTGAAGGGCTGGAGACGGGCGCTGGCGATATGGTGCAAATCGAAGAGTGCGCGCCGATCTCCAAGACCAAGGCATGGCGTGTGATGCGGGTTGTTGAAAAGGCGCACGCAATATAATTAATATTTGCGAATTGTCTTTACAGAGCCGTCTAGGCTCGCTATAATTATCGGCTCAATTCCTTCGGCTGGCGCAGTTTCGCGCTAGTCGATTTAACCCGAACGGGTTCCAAGACTGACCGCAGCTTGCTGCGATTAAGTTGGAGATTTAAAAAATGATTCAAATGCAGACGGTATTAAGCGTCGCTGACAATACGGGCGCGCGTTCGGTCATGTGCATCAAGGTGCTCGGCGGCTCGAAGCGCCGTTACGCCGGTATCGGCGATGTGATCAAAGTCAGTATTAAGGATGCTGCGCCGCGTGGCCGCGTCAAAAAAGGCGAGGTCTATAGTGCGGTTGTTGTGCGCACCGCCAAAGGCGTGCGTCGCCCAGACGGGTCGCTCGTGCGCTTCGACGGTAACGCCGCGGTGCTGCTCAACAACAAGCTGGAGCCGATTGGCACCCGCATCTTCGGCCCGGTAACCCGCGAGCTGCGCAACGAACGATTCATGAAGATCGTTTCGCTGGCGCCCGAGGTTCTCTGAGGCTGGTCTGAGTAACTGGCATAGGAACGGGCCATGAACAAGATTCGCAAAGGCGATGACGTAATCGTCATCGCAGGCAAGGACAAGGGCAAGCACGGCGCGGTGCTACAGCGCCTGGACGACGAGCATGTACTGGTCGAGGGCTTGAATCGAGTCAAAAAACATACCAAGCCGAATCCGATGAAGGGACAGGCTGGGGGCATCGTTGAGAAATCAATGCCGATTCATGTCTCCAATGTGGCCATTCTGAATCCGGCCACGCAGAAGGCGGACCGCATCGGCTTCAAGACGCTGGAAGACGGACGCAAAGTACGTGCGTTCAAGTCCAACGGCGAAATAGTGGGAGCGTAAGGAACAGCTATGGCGCGCTTACAAGCATTTTACAAAGAAACGGTTGTGGCTGACTTGCTTAAGCAGTTCAGCTATGAGTCGGTTATGGAAGTGCCCCGAATCACCAAGATCACCCTCAACATGGGGGTTGGTGAGGCGATTGGGGATAAAAAAATTCTTGAGCATGCAGTTAGTGACATGACCAAGATTGCTGGCCAAAAACCAGTGACGACCAAAGCGAAAAAATCAATCGCCGGTTTTAAGATTCGTGAGGGTTATCCGATTGGCTGTATGGTAACTTTGCGCGGTGCCCAGATGTACGAATTTCTTGATCGCCTCGTTACGGTGGCGCTGCCGCGTATCCGTGACTTCCGTGGGATTTCCGGAAAATCTTTCGATGGACGTGGTAACTATAATCTTGGCGTCAAAGAGCAGATTATTTTTCCGGAAATCGAATACGACAAGATTGATGCGCTGCGCGGCATGAATATCAGTATCACAACCACTGCGAAATCAGATCAGGAAGCGCGTGCGCTCCTGGCTGCTTTTAAATTCCCGTTCAAGAACTGAGGGTGAGGGTTTAGATGGCGAAACTTGCATTGATCAATCGCGAGGCAAAGCGAACCAAGATGGTGGCGAAGTATGCCGCCAAGCGGGCTGAGCTTAATGCGCAGATTAATAACGCCAAGCTCTCCGATGAGGATCGCATGGCCGCGCGCCTAAAGTTCCAGCAATTGCCGCGTGATGCCAGCCCGGTGCGCCAGCGCAACCGCTGCGCACTGACCGGTCGTCCGCGTGGCTATTTCCGAAAATTCGGTCTATGCCGTCTCAAGCTTCGTGAAGCGGCCATGCGCGGCGAAGTGCCGGGCATAACCAAGGCCAGCTGGTAAGAGGAGTCAGAGTATGAGTATGACTGATCCCATCGCCGATATGCTGACGCGTATCCGCAATGCCCAGATGGCGCAGAAAACCGCCGTCGCCATGCCGTCGTCCAAGCTGAAGATCGCTATCGCCGGTGTGCTGAAAGATGAAGGCTACATCGACGATTTTGCCGTTCGCAGCGCCGAAGGCAAACCGCAACTCGATATCGCCCTGAAGTATTACGCCGGTCGCCCTGTGATCGAACGCATCGAGCGCGTCTCGCGGCCCGGACTGCGCGTTTACAAGGGTTCCGACAATCTGCCCCGTGTCATGAATGGCCTGGGCATCGCCATCGTTTCCACGCCGAAGGGCGTGATGACTGATCGCAGAGCGCGCGCCGGCAATGTCGGTGGCGAAGTGCTCTGCATCGTGGCGTAAGGAGAACACCATGTCACGTATCGCAAAATATCCGGTTGAAGTGCCCAAGGGCGTGGAAGTCACGCTCGGTGCCGCCGAAATCAGTGTCAAGGGTCCGCTAGGTACGCTCAAGCAGTTCATGTTGCCCTCCGTCGAGATCGAGCAAGATGGCGACAAGTTCACCTGCAAGGCTGTCGCTGGCGCCGTCAATGGCAGCGCGATGTCTGGCACCATGCGCGCCTTGCTGAACAACATGGTCACGGGAGTCACCAAAGGTTTCGAGAAGAAGCTGATGCTGGTTGGCGTGGGTTACCGCGCCCAGGCGCAGGGTGCCAAGCTGAACCTGACGCTAGGCTTCTCGCATCCGGTCTCGCACGATATGCCCGCGGGCATCAAGGTTGAAACGCCCACGCAGACGGAAATCCTCATCAAGGGTATCGACAAACAAGTGGTTGGTCAGGTGGCGGCGGAAGTACGCGCCTATCGTCCGCCCGAGCCCTACAAGGGCAAAGGCGTGCGTTACTCAGACGAAACCATCGTCATCAAAGAAACCAAGAAGAAATAAGCTAGGGGCATTGCAATGGACAAAAAGCAAACGCGTTTGCGCAGGGCTCGTAAAACCCGAGCCAAGATTGCGGAACTCAAGGCGGCACGTCTTTGTGTGCACCGTTCCAGCAGCCACATCTACGCTCAGATTATCGATGGCAGCGGTTCGCGCGTTCTTGCGGCCGCATCGACGGTGGAAGCGGACGTGCGCAAACAGGCAGCCAATGGCGGCACCGTTAATGCAGCCACGGCGGTCGGTAAGTTGATCGCCGAGCGCGCCAAAGCGGCGGGTGTCGAAACGGTTGCGTTTGATCGTTCCGGATTCATGTACCACGGCCGTATCAAGGCCCTGGCCGAGGCCGCCCGCGAAGGCGGACTCAAGTTTTAAGCGAGGTTAGCGAGCATGGCAAAACCGCAATCCAGAAAGCCGCAGGCCAGCGAAGAACGCGATGACGGCCTGCGCGAAAAGATGGTCTCCATCAACCGCGTGACCAAGGTCGTGAAGGGTGGTCGTATCCTCGGATTCGCCGCACTGACCGTGGTTGGCGACGGCGATGGGGCTGTTGGCATGGGCAAGGGCAAATCGCGTGAAGTGCCGGTCGCTGTGCAAAAGGCGATGGATGAAGCGCGTCGCAAGATGGTCAAGATATCGCTCAAGAACGGCACCTTGCAACATGCCGTGATCGGTGAACATGGCGCCTCGCGCGTGCTGATGCAGCCTGCTTCGGCGGGTACCGGCATCATTGCCGGTGGCCCAATGCGCGCCGTGTTTGAAGTGATGGGTGTGACCGATGTGCTGGCCAAGATTCTTGGCTCGACCAATCCCTACAACGTAGTGCGCGCCACATTGAACGGCCTCGGCAAAATGAACACCGCTGCCGAAGTCGCTGCCAAGCGTGGCAAGAGCATAGAAGAGATTCGGGGTTAAGCCATGGCTGACAAGAAAATCAAAGTCACGCTGGTGAAAGGCCTGATGGGTACCAAGCAGGACCACCGCGCCACGGTGCGCGGCCTGGGTTTGCGTCGCCGCAACTCGACCTCTGTTCTGGAAGATACGCCGGCCGTGCGCGGCATGATCAACAAGGTCAGCTACCTCCTGAAGTGTGAGAGCTAAATGAGACTGAACACTATCAAGCCCGCAGCCGGGGCGAAACACGCCAAGCGCCGCGTTGGACGCGGTATCGGTAGCGGCCTGGGCAAGACGGCAGGCCGTGGCCATAAAGGCCAGACTTCCCGTTCGGGCGGCTTCCATAAAGTCGGCTTCGAAGGCGGTCAGATGCCCTTGCAGCGTCGATTGCCGAAGCGCGGGTTCGTATCCCTGACGCATGCGCGTAATGCAGAAGTACGCTTGTCCGATCTGGAAAAACTCCCGGTGACGGAAGTGGATCTGTTGGTGTTGAAGCAGGCCGGCGTGGTGCCGGGCAATACGCTCTCCGCCAAAGTCATTCTGTCCGGCAAACTTGCCAAGAAAGTGACGCTGAAAGGCGTCGGCGCCACCAAGGGCGCGAAGGCTGCGATCGAAGCGGCAGGCGGCAGCGTCGCTGCCGAGTAATCGGCGACGTATTTGGAACCCTCACTTGGCTACTGATAAAGCAACCCTCGGCAAAAGCGGCAAGTTCGGCGACCTCAAGCGCCGGCTGCTGTTTCTGCTCGGCGCGCTGATTGTTTATCGCATCGGCGCGCATATTCCCGTGCCAGGCATCGATCCGATCAAGTTGGCCGAGTTATTCCAGGGGCAGCAGGGCGGCATTCTGGGCGTCTTTAATCTGTTCTCAGGTGGTGCGTTGTCACGCTTCACGATTTTCGCTCTGGGCATCATGCCCTATATCTCGGCCTCGATCATCATGCAGTTGATGACGGTTGCGGTGCCTACGCTTGAAGCATTGAAGAAAGAAGGCGAAGCCGGACGCCGCAAGATCACGCAGTACACACGTTACGGCACGGTAACGCTGGCCTTGTTCCAGGGGCTGGGTATCGCTATTGCGCTGGAATCGCAGGCTGGTTTGGTGCTGGAGCCGGGCCTCATGTTCCGCCTCACCACCGTAACCACGCTGGTGACGGGCACGATGTTCCTCATGTGGCTGGGCGAGCAGATTACCGAGCGTGGCCTGGGTAACGGCATCTCCATCATCATCTTCGGCGGTATCGCGGCCGGCTTGCCCAACGCCATTGGCGGACTGCTGGAACTGGTGCGCACCGGCGCCATGCATCCGATCAGCGCAATCGTCATCGTCGCCCTGGTGGTGTTGGTGACCGGCTTTGTGGTGTTCGTCGAGCGTGGCCAGCGCAAGATACTGGTGAATTACGCCAAGCGTCAGGTGGGCAACAAAGTTTATGGCGGACAGAGTTCGCATCTCCCGTTGAAACTCAATATGTCGGGCGTGATTCCGCCGATTTTCGCCTCGTCGATTATTCTGTTTCCGGCCACCGTCGCCGGCTGGTTCGGCGCCAGCGACGGCATGCATTGGTTGAAAGATATCGCTGCGACCTTGTCGCCCGGCCAGCCGATTTACGTGATGTGTTACGCCGCTGCGATTGTGTTCTTCTGTTTCTTTTACACCGCGCTGGTGTTCAATTCAAAAGAGACGGCGGATAACCTGAAGAAAAGCGGCGCGTTTGTGCCGGGCATACGCCCAGGCGATCAGACCGCGCGCTATATCGACAAGATTTTGATGCGCCTAACCATGGCTGGCGCCATCTACGTGACGATCGTGTGTTTGCTGCCGGAATTCCTAATTCTCAAATGGAATGTGCCGTTTTACTTTGGTGGCACCTCGCTCCTGATTATCGTGGTTGTGACCATGGATTTCATGTCGCAAGTGCAGGCCTACATCATGTCGCACCAGTACGAAGGGTTGCTGAAAAAAGCGAACTTCAAGGGTACCGGGCTACAAAGTAGATGAAAGTCAGACACTGAATGGCCAAGGAAGATTTGATTGAAATGCAGGGTGAGGTCGTTGAGACCCTGCCAAACGCAACCTTCCGCGTAAAGCTGGAAAATGGCCATGTAGTACTCGGTCATATCTCGGGCAAGATGCGTATGCATTACATCCGCATCCTGCCGGGCGACAAGGTTACGGTGCAACTGACGCCTTACGATTTGACCAAAGGTCGTATCGTATTCCGCGCCAAGTGAAATTTAGTTTTGGGAGAAAAGCATGAAAGTTCTCGCATCGGTGAAAAAGCTCTGCCGCAATTGCAAGGTCATCCGTCGCAAGGGCGTGGTGCGAGTCATTTGTACCGACCCGCGTCACAAGCAGCGTCAAGGTTGATCAGCGGTAGCTGATTCGATATAATTAACGGTTTCGCTTTTTTGGGGTGATGAAAGGTTTACATCTATGGCCCGCATCGCAGGGGTAAACATTCCCAATCATCAACACGCTGAGATCGCACTGACTGCGATCTACGGTATAGGCCGGACCCGCTCGCAGAAGATTTGCGACCAGGCCGGTGTGGTTCGCTCGACCAAGATCAAGGACATGACCGACGCCCAGTTGGAACGTCTGCGTGAAGAGGTCGGCAAGTTCACCATCGAGGGTGACCTGCGGCGCGAAGTAACGATGAGCATCAAGCGTCTGATGGACCTTGGTTGCTATCGGGGCGTGCGTCATCGTAAGGGTCTGCCAGTACGTGGCCAGCGCACGCGCACCAATGCGCGCACGCGCAAAGGCCCGCGCAAAGCGGTTCGTTTGTCGAAGTAAAGGATAAAAGATGGTTAAAACCGCCGCTAAGGTGCGCAAGAAGGTTAAGAAGAATATCGCGGAAGGCATCGCGCACATTCACGCTTCCTTCAACAATACGATCATCACCATCACCGACCGTCAAGGCAATGCCTTGTCGTGGGCGACGTCCGGTGGCGCTGGCTTCAAAGGCTCGCGCAAGAGCACGCCGTTCGCCGCGCAGGTGGCTGCCGAGCATGCCGGTAAAGCCGCACAGGAATGCGGTGTGAAGAACTTGGAAGTGCGCATCAAGGGCCCTGGCCCCGGACGCGAGTCCGCAGTGCGCGCACTCAACGCCATCGGCATGAAAATCAGCAGTATCACCGACATTACGCCGATCCCCCATAACGGCTGCCGTCCGTCGAAGCGGCGTCGCGTCTGAGCAATGGAACAGTTTAGGAGTTGAATCGTGGCCCGAAATCTTGACCCCAAATGCCGCCAGTGTCGCCGCGAAGGAGAGAAACTCTTCCTCAAGGGCGAAAAATGCTTCACCGACAAATGCGCGGTTGAGCGTCGCGCCTATGCGCCCGGCCAGCACGGCCAGAAGTCCGGCCAGCGCCTGTCCGGTTATGGCGTGCAGTTGCGTGAAAAGCAGAAAATCCGCCGCACCTACGGCATCCTCGAGCGGCAGTTCCGCAAGATATACGCCGAGGCGGATCGCCGCAAAGGCCAGACCGGCGAAAACCTGTTGCAGCTCTTGGAAAGCCGGCTGGATACGGTCGCCTATCGCATGGGCTTCGGCGCCTCGCGTGCGGAAGCGCGTCAGTTGGTGCGCCACAACGGCGTGCTGGTGAACGGCAGGCGCGTGAATATTCCGTCTTACGATGTGCGCCCAGGCGATACCGTTGAAGTCACCGAAAAAGCGCGTGTTCATCTCCGCGTCAAGGCTGCGGTCGAAGCCGCCGAATCACGTGGTTTTCCCGAGTGGGTCGATGTGGACGCCAAGGCGGGCAAGGGCGTGTTCAAAGCCTACCCGGCCCGTAGCGAGCTGCCGGCGACCATCAACGAAGGCCTTGTGGTCGAACTGTATTCGCGTTAATCCCGCGTTTTGTGACGTAACGAACTGAAGGGATACAGATGCAAAGCACTGCGCTCCTGAAACCGCGCATCATTGATGTGCAGAACCTTTCCCCGGTGCATGCCCGTGTTGTCATGGAACCGTTCGAGCGTGGCTACGGCCATACGCTCGGCAACGCCCTGCGCCGCATTCTTTTGTCGTCCATGCCCGGCTACGCCCCGACCGAAGTATCGATCGAAGGCGTGCTGCATGAGTACTCGACACTCGAAGGCGTGCGTGAAGATGTCGTCGACATCCTGCTCAACCTGAAGGGCATCGTGCTCAAGCTGCACAGCCGCAGCGAAGCCGTGTTGATCCTCACCAAGCAGGGCGAAGGCGTGGTCACCGCTGGCGACATCGAAACCAGCCATGACGTCGAAATCATCAATCCCGAGCACGTCATTGCGCACCTCGCGCCCGGCGGCAAGCTGTCCATGCAGATCAAAGTGGAAAGCGGTCGTGGCTACGAGCCCGCCAATACGCGCCCGGTGTCGGCGGAAACCAAGAGTATCGGACGCGTGATGGTCGATGCCTCTTTCAGCCCGGTGCGTCGCGTTGCTTACTTCGTCGAGTCCGCTCGCGTCGAGCAGCGTACCGACCTGGATAAACTGATTGTCGACATCGAAACCAACGGCGCCATCGAGCCGGAAGAAGCCATCCGCTACGCCGCTCGCGTACTCATGGAGCAGCTTTCCGTCTTCGCCGACCTCGAAGGCACGCCGATCTCCATCGAAACGCCGCGCCCCAGTCAGGTGGATCCCATCCTGCTGCGTCCAGTCGACGATCTGGAGCTCACCGTGCGTTCGGCGAATTGCCTGAAGGCCGAGAACATTTATTACATCGGCGACCTGATTCAGCGCACCGAAACAGAATTGCTCAAGACGCCCAACCTCGGTCGCAAGTCGCTCAACGAGATCAAGGAAGTCCTCGCTTCTCGTGGCTTGACGCTGGGTATGAAATTAGAGAACTGGCCGCCGCTTGGCCTGGAAAAACTGTCATAACCGCGGCAGAGAGAATCAGAGGGTAATAACATGCGCCACCGTAACGGCCTACGCAAACTCAATCGCACCAGCAGCCATCGTTTGGCCATGCTGCGCAACATGACCAACTCGCTATTGCTTCATGAAACCATCAAGACCACGCTGCCCAAGGCGAAGGAACTTCGTCGTGTCGTCGAACCGATGATTACTCTGGGTAAGAAGCCATCGCTGGCCAATCGCCGCTTGGCGTTCGACCGCCTGCGTGATCGCGACATTGTCACCAAGTTGTTCGCCGAACTTGGTCCGCGCTACATGAAGCGCAATGGCGGTTATCTGCGCATCCTCAAGTTCGGCTTCCGTGATGGCGACAATGCGCCGATGGCGCTGGTCGAATTGCTGGACCAGCCCGAGCAGTCGGATGAAGCCGTTACCGAAACTGCCAGCGCCTAAGTTACCATCAGCGTTTCAATAAGCGTTTCAGCAAGACACACGACTAAGCCCGCGCAAGCGGGCTTAGTCGTTTCTGGCGCTTCGATTCCAGCTTCTGCTAAGCTGGAACACATGCTCTCCTCCCTTCCGCTCGCTGATTTCCCCCGCGTCGCCTTGGCGCGCTTGCCCACGCCTATCGAGCATCTATCGCGTCTATCCAAACACCTCGGCGGCGCGCAAATCTACATTAAGCGCGATGACGAAACCGGCTTGGGCCTGGGCGGCAACAAACTGCGCAAGCTGGAATTTCTTCTAGGCGATGCCCTGGCCAAAGGCGCCGACGTTGTGCTCACCACAGGCGCCATGCAATCCAACCACGCGCGCCAAACCGCCGCCGCCTGCGCCAAGCTGGGCTTGGCCTGCGAGCTGATACTTCGTCGCAGCCAATTGGCTTCCGAGACCTATCTGCAAAACGGCAACGTGCTGCTGGACAAACTGTTCGGCGCGCGTTTGACCATCATCGATGCACGCACCAGCCGTGAAGCCGCCATGACAGCGCGTGCCGAAGCATTGAAAGCCGAGGGACACACGCCCTATTGCATTCCCGTCGGCGGCAGTTGCGGCATAGGCAATCTGGGTTACGCACTGTGCGCAGAAGAATTGACCACACAAGCGCATGAACTCGGCATCCGCTTTAGCGCGGTGCTGTTGGCAACCGGCAGCGGCGGCACGCATGGCGGCACGGTGGCCGGCCTGCATGCATTAGGTAGCGATTTACCCGTGATAGGCATCGCGGTCGAAAGCACCAGCGCCGAGCAAGAAGCGCTCGCTTACCAACAAGCGACAGAGACGGCGAGGCTCATGCTGCTCGCGCCACCACCACGCGATGCGATCAAGGTACTGGACGACTACGCCGGCCCAGGCTACGCCAAGCCTACCGAAGCCATGCGCGAAGCGCTAAGCCTGGCGGGCCGCTACGAGGGATTGGTGCTGGACCCGGTCTATACCGGCAAGGCCTTCTCGGGGATTATTGACTTGATACGACGCAGGCATTTCGGGCCGGACGAAGCGGTGTTGTTCATCAACACGGGCGGCTCACCCGGTTTGTTTGCTTACCCAGAAGCGGTGGTCTAAATTCAATATGCAAAAGAATCCGCCACCAGATGGAGCATCGTCTGGCCTATAGCTTGAGGATATTGTTTCCGGTATTGTAGTGGGCAACGGTGGTGTTTCTACGCGCAGGCAAATTCGAGCCTGGCCCCCATGGCACAGACACCAAAGCCAAGCTCACGCAGTTCCAGCAAACCCCCAGCGACCCCACGCCGATCAGCGGCCTGACCAAGGAAGACCTCACCGGCGACATCGTGCAGACCGGCATCGTGGGTTACTTCGCCCAGGTCGATGCGAATGACAAACTCAGTGCAAGAACGGCCGGCACTGTCGTCAGCTATCGGTTACCCAGCTACGGCCGCTTCTTCACCGTGGCCCAACCGTATTACTGGTGGGGCGTTGTTCGCAAGGTGAGCTTCCCCGGGTTGGTGATGGATGTGGATTATCTCTTCCAGCAGGATGAGGCGAAAGATATGAACCACGCCACCCGCACCAATTTCATGCGACAACTGGGCGTGGCGGGCTCGGCAGCGGAGCATGCCGTGCCGGAATTGATGTTCGCCGACTCGACCAAGCCACTGAACGACCCGAGTCAACCGCAAGGGGTGTCGGCGGTTAAGGCCCTGGCGATCGCGGCGGCGCAGGGACAGAAGATCTATACGCTTAACCCAGGCAACCAGGCAATTCACACCACCGTGTTATCCAGTCTGCAGATCAGTCAGGATGTGAAAGCCGAGATTGCCAATGCGCTCGCCGCAGGTAAGGAAGTCACCGTGCATGAGAAGGACATCACGGTGAATGGCTGGACGGGGAATGGCTATATCATGCTTGATCCGGATACCGGGGCTGGGGCTTATAAGATTGCGGGGGGGAGTAACGGGGGATTTCTCGCAACGTTTATTGCGACTGTAATTGCTTTCTTGATTGTCTTTTTGGTTGCCTTTCCTGCGGGTTTAGGTATCGGCTTACTGATGTTAAGTTGGGAAACGCTAAATCTATTTCTATGGATCAAGTCAATTAATGCTGCCACGAATGATGATGAATTTAACAAAGCAAACGCTGGTCAATTCTTCGGGTCAATCTTGGGATTCTTCCCCATGGCTGGAGTAGCTTTGGCAGAAATCGTAAAGTGGTTTGGATTGCTGTGGGTTTTGATGCTCACAAATTTCTTCTGATGCTGAAGCGAGACGTCTTCCCATTTTTCTTGCTTTACCTTGGCATCTTTATTAGATGGGAAGCGGTAATGGAATCTTCCTGGGCCTTGGTAAGTCGCATGGCGATGGGATTAGTACAGGCGATAACAGCGCTTGCCATTCTTACAGCATTCGCATATCACACCAAATTTATTGAAATGGTGCGGGGACGAAGAGTTCATCCACTGCGATTCAGTATGGCGGGGCTATTGGTTGCCGGTATGCTTACCTTCTATAACCTATTTCAGGCCAACGATCCTTTGTTGATTGCCCTCGTGACGTTATTAATAGTTTTGTTATTTCTTCGCGGCAGAATGCTTTTCGCTGCATTAGAAGAATTATTGCCGCTTAGAGATTTGGATATCCAAATGTTTCTCCCGATATATCCTCCTCGAGCACGAGCCGACCTGGTGAGAATCGATTGTGGTCTGATTCTGCTTTTGCTATTGCCGTTCTTAGCTAAGTCGTTCCACTGAAGAAGAGAAAAAGGTACTCAGAGGTGGCCCAGCAAAACAGGACTGGCTGACAAGTGGAGAACCTGCTCTTATGGGCGCTTGAAGCGCCCGCACAAGGAGAGCGGCAATGAGAAGACCCAGAAGGAATCATACGGCGGCATTCAAGGCGAAGGTAGCCGTCGCCGCGTTGAAGGACGACAAGACGCTGGCCGAACTGGCCGAGAAATTCGACGTCCACGCCAACCAGATCGCCGATTGGCGCGCGAAGCTGCTGGAAGCGGCG
>JAYUNL010000116.1:0-15120 GCA_043761745.1 Rhodocyclaceae bacterium | reverse complement strand
CGCCGCTTCGGTTTGCTTCATTCCACCACGCACCGCCTTCACCACCAGCTTTCGCAGGTGGGCTTGCGTGGCACCATCCAACTTCCGGGCATCAGTCTTCGTACTCATGCCTCCTATAACGCACTACGCACTATTTGGTGCACACGTCAGTAATAGTACGGAACGTTGGGGCGCCCTCGGCAGTAATACTTGTACAAGGCATCGCCGATTACACCATTTCTTCCTTTGCCAGTCGTTGGCCCAGTCTTTTCTACTACTCGTGCGTTGTTACGCAGCGGACCTTAACTTTCGCCGTTGTGCGTTTGTGCCCGCGAGACCATGCGCTTAACTTCGACATTGGCGTTAACTGCCGTTATCTCAATGTTCGGGTGATGCCTGGCGAACACCCGAAACACTTCATCCGCAAACGCCTGGCCCACGGAAGTGACCCCCGAGAAGTCGAACACCACGATGCGGAATTTTTCTATACGCGCGAGCAGCCTTCTTGCCTGCGATCGCGAAACGAGATTGTCGTCGCCGTATTGCGTCAGCTTCACCGGCACCACGGTTTTGGTGAAGCCGTAGTCTTCGCCGACGGAGAATTTGTCGAAGACCTTCTTCGTTGTGCGCGCCGTGTGGTTGTGCAACCGCATGGAGACCAGCGTGCCACGCGCTTCCTGGCCGGGCTGGACAATCCAGTCCTCGCGCTTGTCGAACTCGTGCGAGAAATGCACGCCGCCCGAGAGGATGGCGAAGTCGTCAAACATGCGTGAGCTGAAGAAAATGCCTTCGCCGGAGTGGTGGGCGGGGTCGGTGGTGAATTTTCCTTTCGCCAACTCGAGCACGGCATGCCGCTCGTCCAGCAGGCCCATGGCGGCCTGGATTTTCTTGAAGATGCCGACGCCGTTATCGTAAATGCCGATCTCGATGCTGGCGGCGGTTTTCTGGCAGCGCACGGTCAGCAACTCCGCGTCCGAGTGCTCGATGGCGTTGTTGAAAATCTCAGTGAAGCCGTAATGCCAGATGCCCGTCACATTGGCGGCCATCTGGCCCAGCGAGGGCGCCACGTCCTCGCGCCATACTTGGTCTTCGCTGATCTTTGACGGAAGAGGGTAACTCTTTTGCCACTCGACGAGCGGCGCGAGACGGTAGCGCTTGCTGCGTGTGTTGCCAGTCTCGGTAATCGCGCCTTCCGCGATCACGCGTTGCATGTGCTTGTGCACAGCCTGCCGCGAACAATCGAACTGCTCCGACGTCAGCTTGATGATGTTTTCAGGGTGGGCGTAAACATGCTCGATGATGAACTTTCGAACCGACTCACCACGATTGCGGGTCTCGATCATGTGCTAGATTGTCAACCAAATGTGTATTTATTGTCAATACCATGGGCCGTATTGTCAACCTTCTCGCCTACTGTCGGCCTGCCAATCCCGAGTGGACTACCGCTTGCGCCAGAGCCGCGCAGCCAGCGAGGTCTTCCCGCCTAGCGGCGCAGCGCCGCCCGCCGCCGGGAAGGACCAACGCTGCGGGTTGCTGTGGATGCTTGCGGCGCAATGGGAGAAGCGCCATCGGGGATGACGTTTCTCCTCCCCGGCGCAATGTTTTGGTCATCAGACGAAAAGCAAAAATCGAAGTGCCCAGGTTGCCGTTTTCTATGTGCGACAGCGCACAGATATTCATTTTCATTTGTCGGAGCATATACTTTTAACCCATCCTGAAAGGCAGACAGACCATGAAATCCAAACTCGCAACAAGCTGTTTCATCATCGGAACCTTGCTGGCCTCCATAGCTGCCTTTGCCGCGGATGGGGACACGGATCGCAAGCATCCGGCGACCTACGTCGAGGACTCGGTGATAACAACCAAGGTCAAGGCCAAGCTGGCGAATGAAAAGATGAGCAGTCTGGTTCACATCAAGGTCGATACCGACGCCAAGGGAGCAGTCACCTTGAGCGGCACCGCCAGGACTAAGGAACAAGCGGACAAAGCCGCTTCGATTGCCCGTGAAACCGAAGGCGTAACCTCAGTCAAGAGCACTATTCAAATCAAGAAGGATGACTGAGTAGGCGCTCGTCGCCCCAGTGCTTTTTTCTTGCCTGCGGTTGCTGGTATGACCGCAGGTGCGTCTGTTTGTTTGCCGGCGGGTGTAAGAGAGGGCGCCATGAGCTACGTAGATCGCAATCTTCTCGACGGCGAGCAAGTTGTCTTTCGAACACGCCTGCACTGGCTGCTCTTCATGGGGGCGGTGCTGTTGATTGTGTTCGTGCTGTTGCCAGTTTTCTGGGTGATCTCCCAGGGAAGTTGGAGTACCTACGGCTGGATTCCGCTGGCTATTGGCTTGCTCGTTTTGCTCGTCCCTTACATCAAGCGACAAAGCTCCGACTTCGTTGTGACCAACAAGCGCGTCATGATGAAAGTCGGCGTCTTCCGCACCCGCTCGGTCGAGTTGCTGCTCAGCAAGATAGAAGCCATTGCGGTGGATCAAAGTCTGTTCGGCCGCATGTTTGGATATGGCGACATCGTGGTGACCGGCAGCGGTGGAACCAAGGAATCGTTCTCACACATCCAGGCGCCGCTTGGCTTTCGCCGCGCCGTACAGTCCGTTACCGATGCGCAAATAAGTCCCTCGCAAGCGACCACTGCCTAATGTGGCTGGGCATCCCCGCGTGGCCGTGAGAGCGTCGGCGCTGATCGGTTACCGCTGCTAAAAAATGGAAATGTAGCGATTTCCTGTCGGGCTACCTTACACATCGTAATGTCGCAGCGCGCGTGGTTGTTTTCAATCATCTGAATCATAACGAAAGACTGGTCGGGGCATCATCTATGCTCAAGACATTGTCTGTCTGGGAGCATTTGCTGTATTGCTCATGCGCGCCACGGCACACGCTGGCTGGTCAATTAGCGTGACCAAAAAGCTGCGTAAAGAAGGAGAAAAAAATGAATTCTATGAAAATGAAATTGGCAATACCGTTGTGCGTGGCGCTTGCCTACGCCGCCTCTCCGGCATTGGCCACGCCATTTCTGGGTACGGCGCAGAGCTTTGCGGTCCTGGGTGCCTCGACGGTGACCAATACCGGTTCGACTACCCTCAGGGGCGATCTGGGTCTCTACCCAGGCACTTCGATCACAAGCTTGGGGAGCATCAGTCTCACGGGAGCAGTACACCAGACTGATGGCGTCGCGCAACTGGCTCAGAGCGATGCCCTCGGTGCGTACAACACGCTGAAGGCCTGCCGTTCACTGGTAATCTGACAGGTCAGGATCTGGGAACCGTGGGCACGCTCCAGCCCGGCGTCTATCATTTTGATAGCACCGCCCAGTTGACGGGAACGCTCACGCTTGACTTCCTTAACAGCCCTGATGCGCTGTTCGTCTTCCAGATCGGTACCGCGCTCACGACCGCACCCGGCGCGGTCGTCAACGTCACCAACGGTCTTGCAAAATCAAATTACGGCGTGTATTGGTTGATGGGCGTCACTGGTGGGTCCGGCACCGGGTCGGCGACGCTGGACAGTAGCACGATGTTCGCAGGAAATATTATCGCGCTCGATAGCATCACCATGGTTACCAACGCCAGGATTCTGTGCGGTAGGGCCATCGCGCTGAATGCCGCAGTGACGATGGATACCAACACCATCTCAAACGATTGCAACGCATTCAACGGCGACACCACCCGCAGCGACTATGGCAGTGCTGGCTTCAGCGGCACCGGCAGCAGCAATGGCGGTGGCGGCATCCCGTGCCTGAGCCGGCGACGCTGGCGCTGCTGGGAATCGGATTGTTTGGGCTTGCCTCGCAATTGCGCCGCTCCGCGTTGTCTTGACGCTGAGCAGGCGTTGCGCTTGCCGTGTGCACGCCAGGGATCGAATTGCGGCCGTGTCTAGGGTTGTCAACCTTCAAGTCCACTGCCGGACTGCCAATCCTGAACGGCTTACCGCTTGCGCCAGAACCTCGCAGCCAGCGAGATGATCCCGCCTAGCAGAGCGGCGGCGCCCACCATGTAAATCTCGTCGCGGCTGCTGTGGGCGATCAGCCAAAGGCTCAGCAGCGTCACCACGATAGCCAGACCGATGCCGCCTGGAATAGTGAATGCTGCGGGGTGTTGCGGATGCTTGCGGCGCAAGGCGATGAGTGACAAGCACGTGACGGCGTAGATCAGCAACCGTATCAGCGTGCTGATTTTCAGTGCGGCGAGAAACGTGGCGAGGAGGCTGAAGACCAGCATCAGTGCGGCGGATACGAGGATGGCGCGATGCGGCGTGTGGAAGCGCGGATGGGTTGCGGCGAAGAATGCTGGCAGCTCGCGGCGTTCGGCCATGGCGAAGATCAAACGGGGCGCGGCGAGCATGCCGGTGTTGAGCGTGCCGGCGATGGAGATCAAGGCGCCCAGCGTCATGAGTGAGGCGCCGGCCGCGCCGAGAAAGCGCTCGGCGGCATCGGCCAGCGGGCGGTCCGATGCGGCGAGCGTAGGCAGCGTGCCTATGCACACGATTTGAATCAAAAAATAGAGTAGCGTGACGGCGGCTAAAGAGGTAAAGAGTGCGAACGGCACATTGCGTTGCGGGTTGTGTACTTCGCCCGCCGGGATGACCGCCACCTCGAAGCCGCTGAAGGCGAACACCAGCAGCAGCACGGCATCGGAGAAGGTGGTGAGGCTCGGCGCTTTCTCGAACGTGTAGCTCTCAGGCCCGACAAAAAACAACCCGACTGTCACAAAAATAAACAAGGGGATGAGTTTACTGACGGTGAAAACATTACTCACCACCGCGGCCTGGCGCACGCCGATAATATTCACGGCGGCGAGTGCCGCCACCAGCGCTGTGATGATTGCCGCTCGCGTGGGGCCGTCGGCAGCGGCGGGTAAAAAATAGCTCAGGTAATTCACCAGCAGATTGCACAAGGCGGCAAACGCGGTGAGGCGCGTCAGCCACATCAGCCAGCCCACTTGAAAGCCGATCTGCGCACCGAAAGCGGTATTGGCGTAAAGAAACGGCCCGCCGGTTTCGGAAAAGCGGCTGGCGACTTCGGCGAAGCAGATGATCAGCAGGCCGATGAAGAAGGCGCAAGCCATGAAGGCCCACAGACTGTAATCGCCGGCCAGCGCGTAAAGCTTGGAAGGCAGGCCGAATATGCCCGCGCCGACGATGCTGTTGGTTACCAGCGCCAGCAAATCCCAACGGCCGATTTTTCGTACAAGACCTTCGTGGGTGGTTTGCGTCATTTGAAGGTGCTTTGTGTAAATAATATCCAGGTCTGCGCTGCAGAACATTGCATGGCAGATTACGAGTCGGCGCGCAAGCTTTCCGCCAGTAACGTATCTATCGACAAGGGAACGTCGCCACGCGCAAGCATGCACTTGAACACTTCATACACATCAGTTTTGGAACCGGCTTTGCGCAAAGTATCTTCGTCGTTGAACCAAACATACACGATCAGCTTGACGGGGTTGGAAGCAAAACGAAAGAACAAACGGTATCGGTCTGGCATCCCCTTCTTCACTCGTCGCCAATTGGTGTAATCGGAGCCGAGTGTTTTGCCGAGCCGAAAATCAGGATGGTCGGGGTTGGCGGGAATGAGTTGGGTGATGGCTTTAAATACCGAAGCGAGCAGCCGTGTTTTTGGATGTGATTTGTAGCCGCTTGGGTCTTGCACTGCCAATATGGAAACGGTTTGTTCAAGCTCATCGAGCGCTGCCTTGAAGAGCTTGAAATAAAACAACTGCCAGTTGGAGACGTGCGATTCCTTCAGCGCGGCGCGCCGTTTAGCGAGACGCGTCATCGGTTTCAATACCCTCAACCAACTTAGCGATGCGAGCGAGTTGATCGCGATCGATGGGTTCGATTAATTCAGGATGCTCGGCCATCTGCTTTTCGAGAAAGCTCAAAAAACCAAGCATGACCGGATCAACTTCTTCGTCTTTCGAGCGGCGCGAGGCCGGGTTTCTCGCGGAGAGCAATACCTGGCCGTCAGCGAGAACGGTCGCTCTTACTGAGCCGTTGAATTCCGGGTGTGCCTTGAAGAAAGCAGCGTCAATGCGGATACCCTTCGAGTTGCCGACGGGGGTGACTTTGCCGCTGTATTGTTCCGATTGGGTGCGTATCGTTGAGGCCATGGCAATTCCATAAAGTAATTACACGCGTGGTTACATTATACGAAGGCTGTGGCCCTATGTCTATTGCTGCAGAAAACGGTGGAAAATGGTCGAGGTCGTGCACACTTCAAACAAACCGCACAATCGCCTGATCCACCGCCAAGCTATCGCCCTGCTTCACCAACACTTCTGCCACCACGCAGTCGTGGTCGGCTTTTAGGATGTTTTCCATTTTCATGGCTTCGATGGCGGCGAGTTTTTCGCCGGCTTTGATTTCCTGGCCGGGCTTGAGCGGCAAGTCGGTGAGCAAGCCGGGCATGGGTGAGAGTAGGAACTTGGAAAGATCGGGCTTGGGCTTTTCGGGCATGAGGTCGAGTAGGTGCGCGGCTTCGGCTGTCATCACCGTCGCATCGACTTGCGTGCCCCAGTGCGAGATGCGGTATTTCAATCCATGACGTTCGAGTTGCAACACCACCGGCTCGCCGCGCCAGGTACCGCGGAACAGCAGCTCGCCCAGCTTCCAGTTGGATTTCAGTTCGCAGTGGTCATTGGCGTACGCGACTTCATAGCCGCCGCCTATGGGTATGAGCGTGAGCGGGTAGCGGTCGTGTCCAAGTAATACCACCCAGTCGTCGCCCACCTTGCGGCCGTGGCCGGCAAGTTGGCCGCTGGTGCGCACGGCGCGGTCGATGTAGCGGCGACGGGAGAAGGCGGCGACGGCGGCGAGCAGCAGCGGCTCTTCATGCGCCAGGCTCTCAGAGCTGAAACCCTGCGGAAACTCTTCAGCGATAAAGCCCGTGTTGAAGTTGCCGGACTGAAAGCGCGGGTGCTGCATCAGCGCGGCCTGGAAGGCGATATTGGACGACACGCCGCGTATCACAAAGGCGTTAAGTGCGTCGCGCATGCGGGCGATGGCCTGCTCGCGCGTGGCGCCGTGGGTGATAACTTTTGCGATCATGGAGTCGTAGTACATCGGGATATCACCGCCTTCATAGACGCCGGTATCCACGCGCACCGCGCCCATGCCGGCCGCGCTGTTGGTCTTTTCTTCCGGCGGCATGTAGCGCACCAGCCGGCCGGTGGACGGCAGGAAATTGCGGAAAGGGTCTTCGGCGTTGATGCGGCATTCCATCGCCCAGCCATCGCGGCGGATGTCTTTCTGCGCGAAGGGCAGCTTCTCACCGGCGGCCACGCGAATCATTAACTCCACCAGATCAATACCGGTGATCATCTCCGTGACTGGATGCTCCACTTGCAGCCGCGTGTTCATCTCCAGAAAATAAAATGATTTGTCGCGGCCGACGACGAACTCCACCGTGCCGGCACTCTGATAATTCACCGCGCGTGCCAGCGCTACCGCCTGCTCGCCCATGGCTTTGCGCGTGGCATCGTCGAGGAAGGGCGAGGGCGCTTCCTCAATAATTTTTTGATGACGGCGCTGGATGGAACATTCACGCTCCCACAGATAAACGATGTTGCCGTGCGCATCGCCCAACACCTGGATTTCGATGTGACGCGGCTCGACGACGAATTTTTCGATGAAGACGCGATCATCGTTGAAGGCCGTCTTGGCTTCATTGCGACAGGACACAAACCCTTCGCGGCACTGCGCGTCATCGTGCACCACGCGCAAACCCTTGCCACCACCGCCGGCGCTGGCCTTGATCATGACGGGGTAGCCGATGTCGCGAGCGATCCTCACCGCCTGCTCAACATCGGTAATCGCCTCATTCCAGCCGGGGATGGTGTTCACCTTGGCGGCGAGCGCGAGTTTTTTCGAGGCGATCTTGTCGCCCATGGCGGCGATAGAGTCGGCCTTGGGGCCAATGAAGACGATGCCGGCTTCTTCGAGCTTGCGCGCGAATTCTTCCTTCTCGGAGAGAAAGCCGTAGCCCGGATGCACTGCCTGTGCGCCCGTTTGCTTGCAGGCAGCAATGATCTTGTCCATGCACAAATAGGATTCACGAGATGGCGCCGGGCCTATGCACACGGCCTCATCGGCGAGGTCGACATGCAGCGCATCCCGGTCCGCTTCCGAATACACGGCCACGGTCTTGATGCCCATTTGGTGCGCGGTGCGGATGATGCGGCAGGCGATTTCGCCACGGTTGGCGATGAGGATTTTGGTGAACATCGTTAGCTCCTAGAGCGTGACAGACAACGGTCTGGTTTAGCCTGGTTTAGCCTTGTGACGCTTCACAAAGGAATATTTCCGTGCTTGCGCCACGGATTTTCTAGCTGTTTGTCTTTCAGCATTGTCAGCGAGCGGCAGATGCGTTTGCGCGTTTCGTGCGGCATGATGACGTCGTCGATGAAGCCGCGATGGCCGGCAATAAAGGGGTTGGCGAATTTCTGCCTGTACTCTTCCGTGCGCTCGGCGATTTTCTGCGCGTCACCGATGTCTTTGCGGAAAATGATTTCCACCGCGCCCTTGGGGCCCATCACCGCAATTTCGGCCGAGGGCCAGGCGAAATTCACATCGCCGCGCAAATGTTTGGACGACATCACGTCATAGGCGCCGCCATAGGCTTTGCGCGTGATGACCGTCACCTTGGGCACGGTACACTCGGCATATGCGTAGAGCAGCTTGGCGCCATGCTTGATGATGCCGCCATATTCCTGCGCCGTGCCCGGCATGAAGCCCGGCACATCGACGAAGGTGACGACGGGAATATTGAAGGCATCGCAAAAGCGCACGAAGCGCGCGGCTTTGATGGAGGATTTGATGTCCAGGCAGCCCGCCAGCACCAGCGGCTGATTGGCGACGATGCCCACGGTTTGTCCGGCCATGCGACCAAAACCAATGACGATGTTCTTGGCGTAGTCCGGCTGTAACTCGAAGAAATCGCCTTCATCCACCGTTTTGTTTATGAGTTCCTTGATGTCGTAAGGCTTGTTGGCATTGTCCGGCACCAGGGTGTCCAGCGAGTAATCGAGCCGGTCGGCGGGGTCTTCGGTAGGCACGATGGGCGGCTTCTCGCGATTATTAGCGGGCAAAAAGCCCACCAGTCGACGCAACATCATCAGCGCTTCGACATCGTTTTCAAAAGCCAGATCGGCCACGCCGGATTTCGTGCTGTGGCTCATCGCGCCGCCGAGTTCTTCGGCCGTGACTTCTTCGTGCGTCACGGTTTTCGTCACCTCCGGACCGGTGACGAACATATAAGAAGAATCTTTCACCATGAAAATGAAATCCGTCATGGCTGGCGAATACACTGCGCCGCCCGCGCAGGGGCCCATGATCATGGATATCTGCGGCACCACGCCAGAAGCCAGGACGTTTTTCTGGAACACATCCGCATAGCCGCCCAGCGAGGCCACACCTTCCTGGATGCGCGCACCGCCCGAATCGTTGAGGCCGATGACCGGCGCGCCGTTCTTGAGCGCGTGATCCATCACCTTGCAGATTTTTTCAGCGTGAGTCTCAGAGAGTGCACCGCCGAAGACGGTGAAGTCCTGGCTGAACACAAACACCAGCCGGCCGTTGATGGTGCCGTAACCGGTAACGACGCCATCGCCCGGAATTTTTTGCTCGTCCATGCCGAAGTCCGTGCAGCGGTGCTCGACAAACATGTCCCACTCCTCGAAGGAACCGGGATCGAGCAGCAGTTCCAGACGCTCGCGTGCGGTGAGCTTGCCCTTGGCATGTTGCGCGGCAATGCGTTGTTCGCCGCCACCCAGCCGTGCGGCAGCGCGTTTTTCATCGAGTTGGCGAATAATGTCGTGCATGGGGCCTCCTGGAAATCATTTCACCGCAAAGGACGCCAAGGACGCAAAGGGAAACAAAACAAGGTTCCTTGGCGTCCTTTGCGGTTAATCGTCTTTCATGTGTCCCAACAATTTGTTTGCCGCCGCTACGGGTGTCATGCTCCCTCCGGCAACAGCATTGCTGATCACGCTCAACTCAGTCTGCACGCGTACATGCTCGCGGAAGCGGCGGCGTAACTCGCTGTCGATCAGCGTCCACATCCAGTCCAAGGCCTGAAGGCGCCGCCGCGCTGCAATCTCGCCATGGGCTTCGAGCGCGGCGCGATAACGTTCTATCTCAGCCCAGAAGTTGTCTATGCCTTCGGCCTTGAGCGCGCTGACCGCCAGCGCGGGTGGCTGCCAGTGCGGCGAGCGGGCACGCAGCAAGGTTAGCGCGCCGGCGAACTGCTGCTGCGCAAATTCCGCCGCCTGCGGATCGAGATCGGATTTATTGATCACCACCACATCGGCCAGCTCGACGATGCCCTTCTTGATCGCCTGCAAATCGTCGCCGGCATTCGGCAGCTGCAGCAGCACGAATACATCGGTGAGCCCGGCCACCGCCGTTTCGCTCTGACCCACGCCGACGGTCTCGACAACAATGATGTTGAATCCGGCTGCCTCGCACACCAGCAAGGCTTCGCGGGTTTTTTCTGCGACGCCACCCAGTACGCCGCTCGACGGCGATGGGCGAATAAAGGCATTGGGTTCGCACGACAGGCGCTCCATGCGCGTCTTGTCGCCGAGGATGGAGCCACCCGACAGCGCGCTGGATGGATCAATGGCCAGCACCGCCACGCGATGCCCATGCTCGATGAGATACAGCCCCAGCGCTTCGATGAAGGTGGACTTGCCCACCCCAGGCGCGCCTGAAATGCCGACGCGCAGCGACTTGCCCGTATGCGGCAGCAGCGCTTCCAGCAAGGCCTGCGACCGTTCTTGATGGTCGGCGCGCGAAGATTCGACCAAGGTAATCGCCTTCGCCAGCGCGCGCGGCTGGCGCGCGAGCAGGTCGGCGATCAGTTGTTGATCGTTTTTGTCAATTGGATTGGGTTTGATGTGGGCGCTATTCATTTTGCGAGGTTGTCCCACATGCGACAGAACCCGATTACTCGATTTCCAGCACGCCTTCTGGCGATTCCGCGAAGTTGCGAATATCTTCGGCGTGAGCCAACAATATTTGGCGCATCACTGCGTTCGCTACGTTGCCGAGATTGAGCCACACAACCTTTGGCGGGGTTCCAAGTACGAGCGCCAGCTCAACAAAGTCTGCGTCCTTGGTAACGATAGTAAACCCGCGTTCTTGCGCGACACGCCAAATCTCGATGTCTTCAGCGTGATCGAGCCCAAGCAAGGCAACCTGCGTCGACTCTGGAAAGACTTGGGTGAGGTCGGGCAATAAGCGCCGCGACAGATTCTGATCGAGCAATAACTTCACGCCGCGACTCTCACCATGCGCTGCTCGCGCGAAGCCGCGAAGGTCAGGCAGGCCTGTATGTCAGCGGCCTCAAGTTCGGGATAGTCGGCCAATATTTCTTCGGTGCTCATACCTGTAGCCAGCCACCCCAGCACGTCATAGATGGTGATGCGCAGCCCACGTATGCAAGGCTTGCCGCCACGTTTGCCCGGTTCCAAAACGATGCGTTGCAAAAGCTGTTCCGTTGTCATGGTGTGTCCTCCTATTCAGGATGCTACCGTACCACGCGCCACTTTGATTGCCGCCAGCACCCGCTTCGCACAACTCGCGATGGGTGTGCCTGGCCCGAAGATGCCCGCCACGCCTGCCTTTGTGAGGAATTCGTAGTCCTGCGCGGGAATCACGCCGCCGACGAAGACGATGATGTCTGTCGCGCCCTGCGCCTTCAAGGCTTGCAGTAGCGCCGGTACCAGCGTTTTGTGGCCCGCCGCGAGGGTGGATACGCCAATCGCATGGCAGTCGTTTTCTATCGCCTGGCGCGCGGCTTCTTCGGGCGTTTGGAAGAGCGGGCCGATATCGACATCGAAGCCGAGATCGGCGAGTGCGGTGGCGACGACTTTCGCGCCACGGTCGTGGCCGTCCTGGCCAAGTTTGGCGACCATGATGCGTGGGCGACGGCCTTCTTCAGTCGCGAAACTTGCAACGGACTGACGCAGTTCCTGCCATTCCCAATCGTGCTCGAAGGCGGCGCCATACACGCCCGAAATCGATTGATTGGTGGCGCGATAGCGGCCCCAGATTTTTTCCAGTGCGTCCGAGACTTCGCCGACGGTGGCGCGCACGCGCACCGCTTTGATGGCGAGATCAAGCAGATTGCCTTGCTCGGCTTTGGCAGCTTCGGTGAGCGTGGCCAACGCCGCTTGCACAGCGCGTTCATCGCGGCTGACTCGCACTTGCTTTAAGCGCGCAATCTGCGCATCGCGCACGGCCGAGTTGTCGATGTCTCGCACTTGCACCGGGTGATCGTCTTCTTTCAGCCGAAATTTGTTCACGCCGACAATCACATCTTTGCCCGAGTCGATGCGCGCCTGTTTCTCGGCGGCGCACTGTTCGATTTTGAGTTTGGCCCAGCCGGATTCCACCGCTTTAGTCATGCCGCCCATGGCTTCGACTTCTTCGATGATCGCCCAGGCGCTATCGGCCATGTCCTGCGTGAGCTTTTCCATCATGTAAGAGCCAGCCCAGGGATCGATCACGCTGGGGATGTGCGTCTCTTCCTGGATGATGAGCTGGGTGTTACGGGCGATACGCGCGGAAAATTCGGTCGGCAAGGCGATGGCTTCGTCCAGCGAATTGGTGTGCAGCGATTGCGTGCCGCCGAACACCGCCGCCATCGCTTCGATGGTGGTGCGCACGATGTTGTTGTAGGCGTCCTGCTCGGTGAGCGACCAGCCGGAAGTCTGGCAATGGGTGCGCAGCATGAGCGACTTCGGGTTCTTCGGTTCGAAGCGCTGCATGATGCGCCACCACAACAGCCGCGCGGCGCGCAGCTTGGCCACCTCCAGATAGAAGTTCATGCCTATGCCGAAGAAGAACGACAGGCGGCCAGCGAAGCTATCGACGTCCAGCCCGCGCGCGATGGCGGTCTTCACATATTCTTCGCCGTCGGCCAGCGTGAAAGCCAGCTCCAGCGCCTGCGTCGCGCCGGCTTCCTGCATGTGGTAACCGGAGATCGAAATCGAGTTGAACTTGGGCATGTGCTGCGTCGTGTACTCGATGATGTCGGCGATGATGCGCATCGACGGCGTCGGCGGATAAATATAGGTGTTGCGCACCATGAACTCTTTGAGAATGTCGTTCTGGATGGTGCCGGAGAGTTGCGCCTGCGAAACGCCTTGCTCCTCCGCCGCGACGATGTAGCCGGCCAGCACCGGCAGCACCGCGCCGTTCATGGTCATGGAGACCGAAATCTTGTCGAGCGGGATCTGGTCGAACAGTATCTTCATGTCCTCGACCGTATCGATGGCGACGCCCGCCTTGCCCACATCGCCCGTCACGCGCGGATGATCGGAGTCATAACCGCGATGCGTGGCGAGATCGAAAGCCACCGAAATGCCCTGGCCGCCAGCGGCCAGGGCCTGGCGGTAAAAAGCGTTGGATTCTTCCGCCGTCGAGAAGCCCGCGTACTGGCGTATCGTCCACGGCCGCGCAGAAAACATGGTCGCCTGCGGCCCGCGCACATAGGGTGCAAAGCCGGGCAGGGTGTCGGTGTGGGGTAGACCTTCGGTATCGCGCTTGGTGTAGAGCGCCTTGAGGGTGATGCCCTCCGGCGTTTGCCAGTTGAGTGCCTGGAGATCGCCATCTGGTGCGGACTTTCGGGCAGCCGCCTGCCACGCGGCGAGGTCGGCAGAATCAGGCGGCGCGCCAGCGGCTTGGGCGGGTTGTTGCTTCTTGTGGCTCATAGCGAACCTCTCGTGCTGATCGCAGGTATGGCGCCGCGACAGGATCAATGTAGCAGGATGTTTGCCGCCTCAGGAAGTTGAGGAAATTGCCGCCAAGCTTGACATCCGAACCCTGGCATAATACGTTATCCATAATTATGAATGCAAGTTTTAGCCAAGCTCGTTTTGCCAGCCGCCTAGGTCTCGTAGGGTGGGCGGCTTTGCTGCCCACGCGGCAGCACATCGGATCGAAAAACGCGTGGGCAGCAAAACTGCCTACCCTGCGGACATTATTGGAGGGAGTGGCGAACCGCGTGTTCGCATTTGTCGCGTCGGTGCGCTCACCATGACCCCAACCCCAACCCGCATCACCCAGCCCGCCCTCTATCTCGAAGTCGCCGAGCGGCTGCGGGAGCGCATCTTTTCCCACGAGTTACAGCCTGGCGCCTGGATAGACGAACAAAAATTGGTCGAGGAATACGGCATTAGTCGGACGCCGCTGCGCGAGGCGCTCAAGCATCTCGCCGCCGAAGGCCTGGTTACACTCAAGCCGCGTCGCGGTTGTTACGTAACACAACTCTCCGAACGTGATCTCGACGAAATCTTTCCGGTGATGGGCCTGCTGGAAGGCCGCTGCGCTTTCGAGGTGGCGCAGAAAGCCACGCCCGCCGATCTCAAGCGCCTGGAAAAACTGCACGAGGCCCTGGAACGTCATGCCGCAGCAGGCGACGCCAACCGTTTCTTCGAAGCCAACCAGGATTTCCACAAGGCGCTGCACGAGTTGGCCGGCAACCGCTGGGCCACGCAAATGATCGAAGACCTGCGCAAAGTGTTGAAGCTCACGCGGCGCGATTCGCTGCGCCTTGATGGCCGCTTGAAGCAATCGCTGAAAGAACATCGCAGTATCCTCGCCGCTATCCGCCAGCATGACGCCGCCAGCGCTGGTGCGTTGATGCAGGCGCATATGCTGGCTGGCCGCGCGGCGCTCGCCGAGATGTACGCAGGGAAAAAGTAGCGCGCCACAGTAACGTTGACCGGATTTAAATGGAGCGCTAATATTAGCGCTAATTTAAGAGCTAATTAATTCGGTGTCAAACCATGGAAACCATACTTTCCGATCTTTCGATCAGCATGTCGGAATTCAAAAAGAATCCGGCGGAAGTGCTGCGAGAATCCGGTGACCAACCTGTCGCTGTATTGAGTCACAACAAGCCAGCGTTCTACATGGTGTCACCCCACCTCTATGCCGCCATGTTGGAGGAGCTGGAGGACTTGCGCTTGAGCCGTCTCGCCGCCGAGCGCATCAAACAGAAGGGCAAAGCGATCGAGGTCTCGCTTGACCAGCTCTAATACGACATTGCGTTCAATAAATTAGATATGATGTTAGCCCATGGACTTTAAGGAGCCGTGGATGAAGAACCTAATTGTATGTGACAAGTCGACGA
>JAYUNL010000115.1:0-60731 GCA_043761745.1 Rhodocyclaceae bacterium | reverse complement strand
GATGACGCATCTGCAACCGAAAGCGGCCGGCGTGGTCATTCGCTGCCGGCACACGTGCATGGAAAGCCGCGGCATTCGCACCCAGGGAGAGGAAACCATCACGTCAGCCATGCTCGGCGAACTTCTAACCAATCTGGCGCTGCGCACGGAATTTCTTGCTTTGGCGCGTGAGGCGTAACTTGGTTACTCATTCCAGTTCCATTTCGAAGGTGAAACAAGGCGGCGACGAGCGAGCGACGAAGACAGTGCACACGCACGGGCTAGGAGCGAGCGAGGAAGCCAACGCAGTGTCACCGATGAAATGGAATTGGAATCAGGACGCCATGACAACCGAAACCAAGTCGTTGACAGCCGTGACTACCCATCCGCGCACTGACGCCCGACTTCGGTGGTCGCCTCGACCGTGCGTTGGAAATCTTCGGCACCGCGCCGCCATCCTTCCCCGATTACCAAGAGGACATCATGACTGCAATCGCTTCGCCCATACTCAACGACAACCCCTTCAAACTGGGCTTCTTCTCGCCCAACTGTTCCGGCGGCCTGGCCGTCACGCAAATCCCGGAACGCTGGAACAACTCCTGGGATAACAACCTCAAGCTCGCCCGCCTGGCCGACGAAGCCGGCATCGAGTTCCTGATGCCCATCGCGCGCTGGATCGGCTACGGCGGCAACACCAACTTCCACGGCAGCGTGCTGGAGACCATGACCTGGGCCGCCGGCCTGCTCGCTTCCACCAAGCGCATCAGTGTTTTCGCCACGCTGCACACGGCCTTCAATCACCCGGTCGTCGCCGCTAAGCAGATGGCCACCATCGACCAGATCGGCCACGGCCGCGCTGGATTGAACGTGGTGTGCGGCTGGAACAAACCCGAGTATGAAGCGCTCGGCATCAACATGGCGGATGACCACGACACGCGCTACCGCTTCGGCCAGGAGTGGCTGGATATCGTGCAGAAACTGTGGACGGAAACCGAACCTTTCGACTGGAACGGCGAGTTCTACCAACTGAAAGCCACCTACAGCCTGCCGCTGCCGGCCGCGCCCAAGGTGCCTATCCTCAACGCCGCCGGCTCCAAGCACGGCCGCGAATTCGCCATTCGTAATGCCGACTTTCTCTTCACCCCGACCCTCGATCTGAAGCGCACCACCGTCGAAGTCGCCGAACTCAAGGAGCAAGCCAAGGCCACCGGTCGCAAGGTCGACATGGTGACTTTCTCGTATGTGGTGTGCCGCCCCACGCAAGCGGAAGCCGAAGCCTTCCACGAGCACTACTCGCAAACCCACGCCGACTGGGGCGCAGTGGACAACATCATCCGTCTGATGTTCGCACACGCCGAGTCCTTCCCCAAGGACATGATCAAGCTGCTGCGCGATCGCATCGCGGCGGGCCACGGCGGCTTCCCGCTCGTCGGCACGCCCGACATGGTGGCGGACGGAATACAGCAGTTGCATGAAGCTGGGCTGGCCGGCACGACGCTGGCGTTTGTGGACTACATCAAGGAGTTTCCCTACTTCCGCGACGAAGTGCTGCCGCGCCTGGAGGCGCGCGGTCTGCGTAAGGCCTTCAAGATCGCCGCATGACGCAGCGGGACACCATGACGGACGCGCTCAGTTCCGTACTCTCCGCCATCATGGCGGGCGAACTCTATAGCGAATTCATCACGCCCGCCGAGTTCAAGCGCGGCATGCGGCAGATCGCCACCCCCACCGCCATCGCCACCTCTTCATGGAACGGCGAACCAGCCGGGCTGACGGTCTCTTCATTCTGTTCGTTGAACTCGGCGCCGCCGCGCATGCTCGTCTGCATCAACCGCAGCGCCGGCGCCTTTCCGCTCCTGGCCGAAGGCCGTAACCTGGGCCTCAACGTCCTCGCCACGCATCACCAAGCCCTCGCTATGCAATTCGCCTCCAGCGATAACCGCCCACAGCGTTTCGAGATGGGTGACTGGGGCACCATCATGACCGGCGCACCCATCCTACTCGACAGCGTGGTCGCCTTCGATTGCCGCGTGGTGTCCATCCACGAAATGGACACTCATGGCATCGTCATCGCCGACGTGGTCGGCATGCTCTGTGCAAGCAGCGACGTGCCTTTGCTTTATCGAGATGGGAAGTTTGTCACGATAGCGCCGGGCGGCGTTTAGCAAACCCCGCCCAACCACGGTACTGCCACATAAAGGAGACAGTTATGTTATCCCATCCAACTAATTTTCAGGGCTCCGTCATCGACGCGCTGCGTGAGGCCATCGAGCGACAGATCCATAATTCACGGGCTAGAGTCAACGGCGGCGGACACTTCAGCATCGAAGTGATGTCGCCCGCGTTCGCCGGCAGGAGCATGCTCGAGAGACCGCGGCTGATGTATGGCGCAATCGCCCACCTGATGCAATACAGTTCGGTTAAGTCTGTTCGCCCTGCACACCCTCCATCGAAACTTGTCGAAGGGCAGGCGCTATGCCACAAGGCTTCGACAAGCTTCGATGGAGACACCCGGACGGTGTGCAGCCCGAACTTGGATGGCTTAACCGAACAGCATTGCGTCAGGTCCGCGTCATGACGGTCACAGCTGGGGATCCCGCCGCGACGACGACCGTTGCGGACAACACGTCTGAAACGCTCGCCCGCCGGCTTCGAGCGCATCTTCAAGCGCTCGCCCCCCTGCGCTTACCGATCACCTATCGGGAGGCGGCCAAAGGGCTGCTGCTCTCGCCCCCGAACACCATTCATCAAGTCACCGAGGCGCTGGAGCAGCTCATGGCCGAGGACGCGGCGGCCGACCGCCCCCTCATCGCGGCCATGGTCATCAGCAAGTGGCGCCGCGGCTTGCCGGCGCCGGGCTTCTTCGACTGCGCAGCGCGGCTCGGACGCTTCGCCGGCGATGCAACGGGGCCGGACGCAAGGGTGTTTCATGCGATCGAGTTCAACGCGGTGCTCGCCTTGTGGGCGCCGCCTAGCGACTCTCGCGAGAGTGAATAAAGACCCATGGCCTCTCGTATGGCGCAGTCCCTGGAGCAAAGCCGACTTCAGCTCGTACCATGCTGATCAGCAGGCGCGTGCGGCAGGGATGTTTTGATGTGGGTGCTGCGCGAAAAACTAAAACCCGGTTGAAGAAGTCTATTGGGTCGGTGTAGGACCGGAAAGCGGCTAAATAATCTAAAAATAACTGAAGAGGCAGGCGGCTTTCTTTGCCCGCGAAGGGACACCTTTTCGATGATTCATTTGTAATGAATTTTTTTGAGCGACTTTCGGACGATTTGCAGCCTTGGCCCGATTACTTCGCTAACCGATCCCGCTTTTTGTCTGTCCGGCGAGCGAGGAGCGAGCATCGTCGTCACGACGGCCCAGCTGGGCGGGTTCGAGGGTGGTGCGCAGGCCGGTGATGAGCCGGGCACCGCGCTCGGCGCTGACCACCCTGAATACGCTTCTTCGAATCTCATCTTCCGAATCTCTTGTAGCAGTTCCGTCCGCTTCATCAGCCACCTCCTTGAGGTAACTATGACAACCGGACAGATGGCGTGCTACAAAACCGGACAGATCATTAACTCGCAACAGTCCTGACGACGCGCCTTGGCCAGCCCGTGGGGCCAGCCTATACTGAGCTTGAGCTTGAAGCTGCCGAGCCTTGCCCCATATAGGGATCATGGTGAGGAGGAAGTTTCCATGCATTTGTCCGCCAGTTCACGTTTGCCCGCCGTTGCCGGCCTGTTTTACGAAGGCCAGCCGCAGGCGCTAGACTACGAATTGCGAGAATTCCTCGCCAAGGTCGAACCTTCTGCCTTGCCGGTACCCAAGGCGCTGATCGTGCCTCATGCCGGCTACGTATACTCTGGGCAAAGTGCGGCGCATGCCTACGCCCTGCTCGCACCAGCCCGGCAGGGCATACGTCGCGTGGTCTTGCTCGGCCCGGCGCACCATGTCGCCCTGCGTGGACTGGCGTTGCCTGACGCCACAAGGTTTGTCACTCCCCTGGGAAGTGTGTCAGTCGATAGCGACGCCGTAGCTGCCGCCCTGACTCTGCCGCAGGTCAGCGAGAATCGACTGGCCCATGCGCAGGAACATGCGCTGGAGGTGCAACTGCCTTTCCTCCAGACGGTGCTGGCTGACTTCACCCTGGTGCCTTTCGCGGTTGGGGCGGCCACTCCCGAGGAAGTCGCCCAGGTGCTAGATCTGCTCTGGGGCGGGCCGGAAACACTGATTTTGATCAGCTCCGATCTGTCGCATTATCACCGCTACGCCACAGCGCGCGAACTGGATCGCGCCACCAGCGAGGACATCCTGGCGCTGAATCCCCGCCTTGATCATGAGCAGGCCTGCGGGGCAACGCCCATTAACGGTCTTCTGCTGTGCGCACACCGGCGCGGACTCCAGCCGCACTTGCTCGACTTGCGCAACTCCGGCGACAGCCCTACCGGCGGCGGCGATCGTTCGCGCGTGGTTGGCTACGGCGCATTCGCGTTTATCGAAGGCGACCATGAGCAAGCCTGATTACAACGCGGCATTGGGCAAAGAGCATGACGAAGAATTGGGCTACGCGCTGCTCACCTTAGCCCGCAACGCCATTGCCGAACGGCTGAGCGCCGCCACTGCGGTGCCGCTGGCGCATGCCGCACTGGAGGCGCCGGGCGCCAGCTTCGTCACTCTGACCCAGCATGGCGCGTTGCGCGGTTGCATCGGTTCCTTGGAAGCGCATCGTCCGCTGATACGCGACGTCCGAGAGAACGCGCTCGCCGCGGCGTTTCGCGATCCGCGCTTTGCGCCGCTCATCGCAACCGAACTGGACATCACGCGCATCGAAATCTCGCTACTGACGCCTGCGACGGCGTTAACGTTCCAAAGCGAAGCCGACCTGCTCGCGCAACTGCGTCCCGGTATCGACGGCCTCATCCTGAGCTATGGCGAGCGGCGTGGCACTTTTCTGCCGCAGGTGTGGGAAAGCCTGCCCGAGCGGCGCAATTTTCTGGCCCAACTGAAGCGCAAGGCCGGCATGACATCAGACTTCTGGCATGCCGACATCACCGTGGCACGCTATGAAGTAATGAAATGGAAAGAGCCGGCGTACACCGAGACCTCATGAGTAACTATCCAGCACGCTATTGGCACGCAATCGACGATGGCCGCATCCAGTGCGACCTGTGCCCGCGTGACTGCAAGCTGCATGAGGGCCAGCGCGGCGCCTGCTTCGTGCGCCAGCGTGTAGGTGATCAAATGGTGCTCACCACCTACGGGCGCAGTTCCGGCTTCTGCATCGATCCCATCGAAAAGAAGCCACTCAATCACTTCTATCCAGGCAGCAGCGTGCTGTCCTTCGGCACCGCCGGCTGCAACCTCGCCTGCAAGTTCTGCCAGAACTGGGATATTTCAAAATCGCGCGACATGGACCGCCTCCAGGACGCCGCCTCACCTGAGGAAATTGCCCGCGCCGCCGTCGCCAACGGTTGCAAGAGCGTGGCTTTCACCTACAACGACCCGGTGATCTTCACGGAATACGCCATGGATGTGGCCGATGCCTGTCATGCGCTGGGCGTCAAAACGGTTGCCGTCACAGCGGGCTATATGCATGCCGAAGCGCGACGTGATTTCTACGCCAAGATGGACTCGGCCAATGTCGACCTCAAAGGGTTCACCGATGATTTTTACGTCAAGCTGTGCGGCGCGCACTTGCAGCCGGTGCTCGACACACTGGTCTATCTCAAGCATGAAACCGACTGCTGGTTCGAGATCACCACCCTGCTGATTCCTGGCAAAAACGATAGCAGCGAGGAACTCGAGGCCATGTCCGCGTGGATCGCCCGCGAACTGGGGCGCGACGTGCCGCTGCATTTCACCGCCTTCCATCCCGACTACAAGCTCGATGACATCCCGGCCACGCCCGCCAGCACGCTGGAGCGTGCACGCCGCATCGCCTTGAGTCATGGTTTGCACTACGTCTATACCGGCAACGTGCATGACACCACCGGCGGCACCACCTTCTGCCCGGGCTGCGCCCAGCCGATCATCGTGCGCGACTGGCATCACATCGACCGCTACGAGTTGCAGGCCGATGGCACCTGCCCCCACTGCGGCACCGCCGTGGCCGGGCGCTTCGAAGCCTATTCCGGCCAGTTCGGCCGCCGCCGCGTTCCACTGCTATTGCATCACGGCGCCTGATGGGCACACGCCACCGCGAGATGCTAATCCCGGTCGACAGCGTGCGGCTGGAATACCCCCTGTCGTTGCCTGACTTCTTGCGATCTCGCCGGCCCGCACGACCTTGCGCGTGTCACCAGCCCAACCCTGCTCATCTTCGGCGGCTGGGACGAAGGTGTGATCGAACTTAATCAGCAGGCATTCGACTGGCTGCAATGCGAAAAACCGCTCGTTATCGTGCCGGGCGCAACCCCCTTTTCGAGGAACCTGGCACGCTAGTGGTCTGCTTCGTAAATATCAGTACATGAAAGCGCGTCTTTCGGGCTGTGGCGGCGTTGCGAATCATGCTACTGCGTGATTTCTACGCTGGCTGGCTCCTCTGGTGCAAACCACGGGCTAAAGTTTTTCCAGACCTCGCCGATAGCCTTACGGGAAGCGCGACTCGCGCTCTTTCCTGCCCGCTAGCCGTAAGGTGAAAATCATGCTCGCCAGCTTTTCAAAAGCACCAATATCCCGTCAGATCGTTCTTGCCACCGGGCTTCTGCTCGGCGTTATGTTCACCATTTCCATACTGCTTTTGCACAGCTATACGACGAATAACGCCGTCGAAGCGGCAAAAAAGGGGCTGGAGGAAAAGCTGCAAGTCATGACCGGTAGCCTCGATGGCTATTATGGCAACGTCAAGGATCGCGGCGACCGCGAGCTTCGACTTTTCCTCCGCGGTCTGCCAGGACAAATCCAGTCGGCGTCGGGAATGGCGCATGTCGGCGCCATCGAACTGCCCCTGCTCAAAGCCGGAGAAGAAACCCTAAACGGCAATCATGCCTTGCTGGAAAAATTCAAGGCCATCGGCGGCAGCGAAGCCACCATTTTAAGCTTGGCCAACGGCAAGGTTTATCGGGCGGCGAGCACTGAAAAAATCGATGGGAAATCGCTGGAAGGCAGCACCTTGAATAATGCCGATCCACTAGCGCAGGCTCTCTCCAAAGGAGAGATTTACGCCGGGCTCAGCTATCAAGGCGCCAAGATTTATTTCAACAGCATGCAGCCCATCAAAGACGCCAGTGGCCGCGTTATCGGTGGCGCTACGGTAAGCATCGACATCGAACCTGAGATGGCGCAGATACGCGGTATATTCAACAGCGGGATGAGCGGAAAAACCGGCAGCCTGTTCATCATACGTCCGACGGGTGACGATCGCGTCGGCGAATTCCTGCTGCATCCTTTGTATCAAGGCAAGACCGTACAAGAATCACTGCCGCCCGATCAATATGGCGCAATTCAGTACCTCTTCGTGGCCAAGCAAGGCGTCTCCATCCACGACGACATGGATCCGCGCGATAAACAGATCAAGGTAGGACTATCGGCCTTCCGCACGTCGCAGAGCTGGAACTGGGTGGTCGGCATAGGTGGCTTTCTCGATGAATTCACGGCGGAAAGCCGGACACAACGAAATATCCTGATCGGCGGCGGCATCCTGATCGGTCTCATTTGTATTGCCATGGTGTTCTTCTTGGTACGTTCGCGCTTGCAGCCCTTACGCATTGCGGTTGAGATGTTGGAGCGCTTGGGTGCAGGCGACCTAACCATCAAAGTGCCGGATACCGTCGCCGGTAGCACCAATGAAATGCACCTCATGGCCAATTCGCTTGGCAAGGCGATCACCTCCATGCGCAGCATGATGGATGAAGTCACACGCAGCTCGCAGCAGCTCATGGCGGCAGCGGCCGACATGGAGAGTGCGTCGAAAGAGGTGCTGGATCGCACGCAGACGCAAGCATCGGAGACAGCGAGCATGGCCGCCGCGGTGGAAGAGCTCACGGTCAGTATCAATCACGTCGCCGACAACGCCCGCGAAGCCGCAGGCGTCACCCATAGCGCGCAGGAGGCCACACGACACGGCCGCAAAACAGTGGAAGGCACGGTCACCGAAATGGAGCGTATCGCCGCTGAGATACGCCAGTCGGCCGGCCAGATTCAGTCCCTGGGTGATCGCTCCAAACAGATTTCAGCCATTATCGGCGTCATCAAAGACATTGCTGACCAAACCAACCTGCTCGCGCTGAACGCCGCTATCGAAGCCGCGCGCGCCGGTGAACAAGGCCGTGGTTTCGCGGTAGTGGCCGATGAAGTGCGCAAGCTGGCTGAACGCACCACGCACTCCACGCAAGAAATCTCCGAGACCATCGCCATGATCCTGGGCGAGACCGACTCCGCAGTCTCGCGCATGAAAGTGGTCAACCTGCAGGTGGAGCAAGGTGTGGCTCTCGCGCGCGAGGCCGGCAGCGCCCTGGGCAATATCGAAGCCAACGCCCACCACACTGTTACCTTCGTCGGCGACATCGCCACGGCCACGCGCGAGCAAGGTGCGGCCAGCACCCAGATGGCGCAAATGGTGGAACGCGTGTCGCACATGACCGAAGAGAACGCCGCAGCGGTACACCACAACAGCGAGCGTGCCGGCCAACTTCGAGAATTAGCGGGGCACTTGCAGGGCATACTGGGGCGCTTTCACACCTGAGCAGTCTGGCTGCGATTGTGGAAGGTCAAGCGTTGTCCGTTTTTCGTAGGGTGGGCAGCTTTGCTGCCCACGCGTTGCCACGGCTGAATATCAGAAACGAAAGCTGAACACTTCTCCGCCCAGTTCGCGTTGCCAGACGAGCAGATTCTGGGTCGGCTCGATCAACAGGCTCCAGCCCTGCTGAACATGCCGATAGCCTTCGATCCCGCTGAACGCCTTGGGCGTCATAATCGCCAGGCATCGGCCGTCGGGATTTCTCACGGATTCATAGCGGATCACCACGATCTCCGCCACCCTCGCCTGATCAGCCAGTGCCTGCGTTTCGGTGTAATCGGCCGGGTTAGTCCAGGCGGTCCGGTCAGCGGATAACGGCGGACTGGAGAGATCAAGCAGGCGGTCTGTGTGCGCGTGAAATTCAAACAAGGTCATCGGGACTGTCGCAGCCCGCGTGCGCAGTCCTTCGCTGTCGAGCCACAGGCGCAAGCGCCAGTAACCGGCTTCTGCGGCCGCAGTTTTTCGGTCTTCGGCGCCATAAAAAACGCCCGCGTCTTCTCGCCGGCGAAAGCGCGAACCATAAGGCGGCGGCGGACGATAGCGAAACGGCGTCGCCAGCAACCAGTGCAGCCGCTCGGCTTCGGGTGGCAAGCGCGGCTTCACTTCTTCGATAATCCCTTCGAGCAGTTTCTGATTGCCTGAATCGCCATGAGCCAAACTCATGGTGGCGTTCTTGTGCTGAGCTTCCACAGCCCGCCAGCCGCTCCCCTGCCAGGAACGCGCTTCAGACGTGAGCGCGGTGGGCGTCCAGGTATTCGCAGGCATGGACGAGGCCGTCGACGCGTTTGATAATTTCGCTGGGCGCCTGGTCACCGAAAGCCCGGTTACGAGACTTCAGCCACGTCAAGGCCAGGGCATCGTTACCGACAGTCGATACCAGAGAGCGGTATAGGCGAACCAAGTACGCGGCCAGCTCCCATTCTTTGGTGCGCTCTTTGAGCGCGAATTGACCCCGGAAAAGCTTCGATGCGGAGGGCTGGCTGATGCCGATAATCGTGCCTAGATCGGAGGGCCCGATTTCCAGGCGGCGGGCCGTTTCAGCGACTGCCTCGGTGAGAACGCGTGAGCGGCTTGGATGAGCCGCAAGGGTGGCGACGCGTGGCATGGCTGCCTCCTTATTGATCGAGATAATTAATTCTATAGAATATCCCCGCTTAAATAAAGATAAATATCTAATAAATTGCTTACATTTGTGCAAAATATCGTGAGCTTCGGCAAGACGGTAAAATGTTGAGAATCGTCGCTAGGAAACCGACAGCAGCCGAATCACTTCATCGTCCTCGACCTGGTTGAAATCTGCGTAGAACTGCCCGACCGCCCGGAAGTCTTCCGGCGCGTAAAGGCACATCACTTCATCGGCATAGGCGGCGGCCTTGCTCAAGGTTTCTGGCGGCGCAACCGGTATGGCGCAGATGAGCTTTTGCGGCGCCTTGGCACGCAGCGCATGCAGGGCGGCGATCATGGTCGAACCGGTTGCCAGACCGTCGTCCACCACGATGACAATGCGGCCGGCGGGATCATGCGGCGGGCGCAGCGGCGAATACTGTTTGCGCCGGCGCTGTATGGTTTCTAGTTCCTTTTCTTTCGCGCGCGCTATCCAGGTGGCATCGGCGCCGGTCGCCTCCGCATAAGGGCCGAGATAAACCCAACCGGTTTCATCGACAGCGCCGATGGCGAATTCCGGATTCCCCGGCGCGCCGATTTTTCTCACCAGCACCACATCCAGGTCGCCACCCAGTTCGGCGGCAATGATTTTGGCCATGGGCACGGCGCCGCGCGGGATGGCCAGCACCAGCGGATTCCTGCCCTTGTAATCGGCGAGCTTGTCGGCCAGCAATTGGGCCGCTTGCTCACGGTTGCGGAAGATCATGAGTTGTCCGTCCTACGCACGTATCGAAAGAATTTCCCTAGCAACTTAGCCCCGACAAGCATCAGTGTCCAGCCTTATAATTCGCCCTTTACGCCGCACGCTCGCCCGTCGTTTTTCGCATGTCTTCCCTGATTCCCCTGTTTGCCGCCCTGCCCGCACCCGGTGCGCGCTTTGACCTGCCTGCGCTCGCCGGCTCCGCCGACGCGTTGGCCCTGGCTCAACTTGCGCTGAACAATAGCGGTCGGCTGCTGGCGGTCATCACCGCCAATCCGCTCGACGCGCAGCGCCTCCAGGAAGAGATCGCCTGGTTCGCGCCCAGCCTGCGCGTGCATCTGCTGCCTGACTGGGAGACGCTCCCCTACGACAGCCTCTCGCCGCACCACGATCTCATCTCCGAGCGACTGGCGACGCTCTACGAAATCACCCGCGGCCAGTGTGACATCGCACTGATTCCAGCCACCACTGCGCTGCAGCGCCTGCCGCCGCAGGAATATCTCGCCGCGCACACCTTCTTTCTTAAGCAAAGTACGAAGCTGGATGTGGAAGCGCTGCGCGCCCAGCTCACCCTCGCCGGCTACCAGCACGTGACGCAGGTCATGTCGCCGGGCGAATACAGCGTGCGCGGCGGCTTGATCGATCTCTTCCCAACTGGATCGACACTGCCTTACCGCATCGATCTCTTCGACAACGAAATCGAAACCATCCGCACCTTCGACGTCGACACTCAGCGCACCGTCTATCCCGTCCCCGAGATTCGTTTGCTGCCGGCACGCGAATTTCCGCTGGACGAAGCAGGACGCAGCTACTTCCGCGGCCGCTTCCGCGAAGCCTTCGAAGGCGACCCGACGCGCAGCCCGATTTACAAGGATGTCTCGCACGGCATCGCGCCGGCTGGCATCGAGTATTACCTGCCGCTGTTTTTCGAGCGCACCGCGCTGATCTTCGACTACCTGCCGAAAGACGCGCTGCTGTGCCAGCACCACGACGTACCCGCCGCCATCCGCGAATTCTGGCTGGATACGCAATCGCGCTATCGCCTGCTCGGTGGCGACCGCTCGCGGCCCATCATGCCGCCGCAGGAGCTGTTTCTCACCGAGGAGCAGTTCTTCATTGCGGCCCGTGCCTTTCCCCGTCTGGTGCTACCGGCGGCAGAGCTGGCAGGCGAGCTGGCAGCCGATGCGCCCGCTCAACACCTTCCCAACATCGCGGTCGAGCGACGTGCCGATGATCCTTTGCAGCACCTCAAGGCTTTCGCCGCCAAGTTCCAAGGCCGCATCCTGCTGCTCGCCGAAGCGCCGGGCCGCCGCGAAACCATACTGCAATATCTGTACGAATATGGCTTGCAGCCTGCTTCTGCGGCCGATTTTGCCTCTGCGCTGGCCGCTGATGCGCCGCTCACCCTGCTGGTCGCGCCGCTCTCCAATGGCTTTCTGCTGCGAAGTGTGGCAAATGAAGCCGGCCTCGCGCTCATCACCGAAAACGAGTTGTATGCCTCGACTGCGCGCCCACGCGGACGCCGCGCTGACGGGCGCCAAGCCAGCGTCGAAGGCTGGCTGCGCGATCTCACCGAACTCAAGGTCGGCGATCCCATTGTTCATGAAAGTCACGGCATCGGCCGCTATCTCGGGTTGATCTACCTGGACCTCGGCGAAGGCGAAACCGAATTTCTGCATCTCGAATACGCCGGTGGCGACAAGCTTTATGTGCCGGTGTCGCAGTTGCATCTCATCTCGCGCTACAGCGGTGCCGATCCGGATCTGGTCGATCTGCATAAGCTGGGCTCGGATCGCTGGGAGAAAGCCAAAAAGAAAGCCGCCCAGCAGGTGCGCGACACGGCGGCCGAGCTGCTCTCGCTCTACGCCCAGCGCGCCGCACGCAGCGGCCACGCCTTTGATTTCAAAACTCACGACATGGAAGCCTTCGCCGACGGATTTGGTTTCGAAGAAACGCCCGACCAGGCCGCTGCCATCACCGCCGTGCTGGGCGACATGCGTGCCGGCAAGCCGATGGATCGGCTGGTGTGCGGCGATGTCGGTTTCGGCAAAACCGAAGTCGCGCTGCGCGCCGCTTTCGCCGCCGTCATGGATGGCAAGCAGGTGGCGGTGCTCACGCCAACCACCTTGCTCGCCGAGCAGCACTTCAATACCTTCTCCGACCGTTTTGCCGATTGGCCGGTGAAGATCGTCGAGCTATCGCGCTTTCGCAGCGCCAAAGAGCAGGCACTAGCCATGCAGGACATCACTGCTGGCAAGGTCGACATCGCCATTGGTACGCATCGGCTGCTGCAAAAAGACGTGGCGTTCAAACGCCTAGGCTTGGTCATCATCGACGAAGAGCATCGCTTCGGCGTGCGCCAGAAGGAAGCGCTGAAGGCGCTGCGCGCTGAAGTTGATGTACTCACGCTCACTGCGACACCCATCCCACGCACACTGGGCCTTTCGCTCGAAGGCTTGCGCGATTTTTCAGTCATCGCCACCGCACCGCAAAAGCGGCTCGCGATCAAGACCTTCGTCACCCGTTATTCGGAAGGCACCATACGCGAAGCCGTGCTGCGTGAATTCAAACGCGGCGGCCAGGTGTATTTTCTGCACAACGAAGTCGACACCATCGAGACTATGCGCATGAAGCTGGAAAAGCTGCTGCCCGAAGCGCGCATCGTCGTCGGCCACGGCCAGTTACCCGAGCGCGAGCTGGAGCGCGTCATGCGCGAATTCACCCAGCAGCGCCACAACCTGCTGTTGTGCACCACCATCATCGAAACCGGCATCGACAATCCGCACGCCAACACCATCGTCATCAGCCGCGCCGATAAATTCGGTCTCGCGCAGTTGCACCAGTTGCGTGGCCGCGTCGGACGTTCGCACCACCAGGCCTATGCCTATCTGCTCACCGACACCAACGCCAAGCCCAGCCCCCAGGCCACGCGTCGGCTCGACGCCATTCAAGCCATGGAAGAACTCGGCTCCGGCTTCTTCCTCGCCATGCACGATCTGGAGATACGCGGCGCGGGCGAAGTGCTGGGCGAAGAGCAAAGCGGCGACATCCAGGAGATCGGCTTCAATCTCTATACGTCCATGCTCAATGCGGCAGTGAAGGCGCTGAAAGAAGGCAAGACGCCGGATCTGATGCAGCCGCTAGGCGTGACCTCCGAAATCAACCTGCATTCACCGGCGCTCTTGCCCAGCGACTATTGCAGCGATGTGCATGAGCGCCTCACGCTCTACAAGCGCCTCGCCAATTGCGACACGGACGATGATCTGCAACTCATGCAGGAAGAGCTGATCGACCGCTTCGGCGATCTGCCGGCGCAGGCCCAGGCGCTGATCGAAACGCACCGCCTGCGCATCGTCGCCAAGCCGCTGGGCATCGCCAAGATCGACGCCACGGAGGCCAGCATCAAGCTGCAATTCATTCCCAATCCGCCCATTGATCCCGCTCAGATCATCGCCCTGGTGCAATCCGACCGCAGCTACAAGCTGGCCGGGCCGGACCGCCTCGCCGTGCAGCGCGAGACCAGCGACCTGCGGTCACGAGTCGCGGCGATCCGTGAGATCATCGACGCATTGCAAGCACCGAACTCCGCCAAGAAGAAAGCCCCCGTCTCATGAGTTCAACCCAACTCGAAAACCTCAACATCACCGCCTTCGACGTGATGCCCTCACCTGAGGAAATCCACGCCCGCGTACCGCTCTCGGCCCAAGCTTCTGAAACGGTGCTGGCCGGTCGCGAAACCTTGAAGCGCATCCTCGACCGCCAAGACCCGCGCGTCTTCGTGGTGCTCGGCCCCTGCTCCATCCACGATCCCATCGCGGGTTACGACTATGCCCAGCGCCTGAAAAAACTCGCTGACGAAGTGGCCGACACGCTGGTGCTGGTGATGCGGGTGTATTTCGAGAAGCCGCGCACCTCCACCGGCTGGAAGGGTTACATCAACGACCCGCGCATGGACGATTCTTTCCACATCGAAGAGGGCATGCAGAAGGGCCGCGAGTTTCTGCTGAAAATCGCCGAACTGGGCCTGCCCGCCGGCACCGAAGCGCTGGACCCCATCGCGCCGCAATACCTGGGCGACCTGATCTCGTGGACAGCCATTGGTGCACGTACCTCTGAATCGCAGACGCACCGCGAAATGGCCTCGGGCCTATCCACACCAGTAGGCTTCAAGAACGGCACGGATGGCGGCATCGACGTCGCCATCAACGCCATCAAATCAGCCGCCAGCGCGCACAGCTTTCTTGGCATCAACATGCAAGGCCGCTCGGCGGTCGTGCGTACGCAGGGCAATCCTTACGGCCATGTGGTGCTGCGGGGCGGCAGCGGCCGCTCGAACTTCGACACGGTAAGCGTCTGCGTCACCGAGCGCGCGCTGGAAAAAGCCAAGCTGCCGCCAAGCGTGGTCATCGATTGCTCACACGCCAATTCGCTCAAAGACCCGGCTTTGCAGCCGCTGGTAATGTCGGATTGCGTGCATCAAATCCGCGAAGGCAATCGCTCCATCGTCGGTCTCATGATCGAGAGCAATATTGAAGCCGGCAACCAGCCCATCCCGGCCGATCTCTCGCAGCTCAAGTATGGCTGCTCGGTGACGGACGCCTGCGTGGATTGGGCGACGACGGAAACCATGATCCGCAAAGCCGCCGCCGCGCTGCGCGATGTGTTGCCCGGTCGCCATGCTTAACAAGCCCTGCCCCGCCTGCGGCAAGCCGGTGAGCGCACTGCGCCACTACCGCGCGCCGGCCACGCAAGCCAACATTTTTCCCTGCCCCCACTGCGGCCGCAATATCGTCTTCGGCGGCTGGATGGGCATACGCCTGGTGCAGATCGTCTCCTTTGTCGGCTTCGTGGTGTATGCGCTGAACAACGAGGCAAACGATGCCGGCTGGGTACTGCTCGGCCTGATCGTCGGACTGGAAGTTTTCTTCATACTCACCACCAAACCGCACTTGCTGCCGAACACCTCAAAAGAATCCTGACGCGGATGAACACGGATAAACGCGGATTTAAAACACCCTGGGAAGGCGCGTGGATATTGGCTCTCCACGGCTTAATCCGCGCTTGTCTGCGTAAACCCGCGTAAATCCGCGTCAAAAACTTTCCAAGACAACGCTAAGAGAACCACTCATGCATCTCATCCGTCCCTTTAATGGCCTGCGCCCCGCGCCCGAACAAGCCGCCGCCGTGGCCGCTCCGCCGTATGATGTGCTCACCGCCGACGAAGCGCGCGTGCGCGCCGCAGGCCGCCCGCACAGTTTCCTGCACATCTCCAAAGCGGAAATCGATTTGCCGCCCGAGACCGATCCCTACTCGCCCGCCGTCTACGCCAAATCGCGTGAAAATCTCGACGCGATGATTGCCAACGGCATCCTGCGTCGCGACGCAGCGACCTGCTACTACGCCTACCGTCTGGTGATGGGCAGCCACACGCAGACCGGCCTCGTCGCCGCCGCCTCCGTCGCCGACTACGACACTAACCGCATCCGCAAACACGAGCTCACCCGGCCGGACAAAGAAGACGACCGCGTGCGCCAGATCGACGCGCTCAACGCCCAGACCGGCCCCGTGCTGCTCGCTTACCCGAGCGCCCCGCAGGTCGACGCCATCCTCGCCCGCGCAAGCGAAGGTGCGCCCGATGCCGATATCACCGCCGACGATGGCATACGCCACACCCTCTGGGTGATCCGCGATGCGCAAGACATCGCCGCGCTCACCGCTGCCTTCGACGCCATGCCCGCGCTCTACATTGCCGACGGCCATCACCGTTCCGCCGCCGCCTCGCGCGTGGCCGCCGCGCGCCGCGCCGCCAACCCGAATCACACCGGCGAAGAAAGCTACAACTATTTTCTCTCGGTGATCTTCCCGCACCATCAGATGCGCATCATGGATTACAACCGCGTCGTGAAAGATTTGAATGGACTCAAGCCCACGGTCTTTCTCGCCAGCACTTGGGCAAACTTCAGCGTCGAAGCCACCGAAGAACGCGTCAAACCCGAGCGCCCCGGCGAATACGGCCTCTACCTTGCCGGCCATTGGCACCGCCTCACCATCCGCCCGGAACTCATCCCCAAGCACGACCCCGTCGCGCGCCTGGACGTGAGCCTGCTCTCTGACCAACTGCTCAGCCCCATACTCAACATCAAGGATTTGCGCCGCGACAAGCGCATCGATTTCGTCGGCGGCATACGCGGCCTCGAAGAGCTGGAGCGCCGCGTCAACAGCGGCGAAATGGCCGCCGCCTTCGCTCTCTATCCCACCCGCATGGAAGACCTCATGGCCGTAGCCGACGCCAACGAAGTCATGCCACCGAAATCAACCTGGTTCGAACCCAAGCTGGCGGATGGGTTGGTGTCGCATGTGTTGGATTGACAGTTACGGGTGATGCGACAGCCGAGTCGAATAACTTTACACAACGTACTCCGCTCCAACGCGGCAGGCTTGTAAGGCCCTGATTAAGATATAAACCTTGCCTATGGCATGGTTTATGCAATTGTCTTTATTGGGGTTGTTGCGCCCGTTACATTTATCAAAATTTGAAAGGCAATCATGCTGAAAAAAACACTATTAAAAATGGTACTCGGGGTTAGTCTAGCTTCGGCGATGACATTCGTACATGCCATGCCAATTCATTGGACCCTAAACAACGTAGTACTTGGGGGCCCGCCGCCCGTCTTCCCTCCCGTCGGCGGTCCCGTGACAGGGTCGTTTGTATTCGATGCGAGCACGGGAATATACTCAACTATTCTGATTCACACCGCAACGGCGACATACGGAAGTGGTGATGTGTTCGGGGTGCCATTTGGCGTCGACGCGACAGGCCTTGAGTTGGTCAGTGGCTTTGTCCCCGGCGACAATGTCGGCAAATATATATTGAACCTGGACTTCCTTGGACCTCTTACTGACGCCGGCGGTATTGTTAGCCTTAATTTTGGTTTCCCCAGCTTCGAGGGAACTTGCGGTACCGCAGACTGTATCAGCGGCAGCTTTAAGTTCGTCGTTGTGTCTGGCACGCTTGTAAGCGGCTCTGGCGTTCCGGAACCAGTCACTCTGGCTCTATTAGGCATCGGTCTGGCTGGTCTAGGAACGATGCGCAGACGCAATAAGACTATCTAGTACTGCTGCATATCAATAAAATGCCGACGCAACGCGTCGGCATTTTTTCTGGTGCGTCCAGCATGCACGCGCTCTGGTTGGTGCCCCCAAAATGCCCGGTTTTTAGCGAATGAATTGGTTGTATTCGAACCACATGCACTGACGTAACTACAACTATTCTGCATCCTTATTGATTCGGCCATAATGTACTTGAAATACTGTGTATCGTCCCCATATGCTAATGATGGAAACGACAGACATGAGATCGCTGCCGCGCGACGCGCGGCATGAGAGACGGGTGCAGGTAATTCGGCTGCGCAAATCGGGGCTGACGTACATAGTAAATGGGGACGTACCACGGTTTGCATCGACGGCGCTCCTGCCATCGCGCTGCATAGCGCAGACACGCGCAGCACAGAAACTTGTGGCCAGGATTTTAATGCGCATATAATGCGCATTAAGGAGGTGTGACATGAAAGCCGGCTACAATTTGGACGCACGGAAACGCCCGGTTAACCTGACGCTGAACGAGGACTTGGTGCTGCAGGCCAAGGAGATGACGAATAACCTCTCCGGTGTTGTCGAGTCTCTTCTGTCAGATTTTGTCGCGAACGAGCAAAAGCAGCGCATGGCCACAGAGAAAACAATGAAGGCCATCATCGCGACGTGGAACGACTTCACGACCAAGCACGGTTCGTTCGCTGATGAGCATTCACCCCTTTGATCGTTGATGGCCCAGTTCGACGTTCATCGGAATACGGGAAAACACAGAGATACCATCCCGTTTGTCGTCGTCGTGCAATCCTCTCTATTCGACGATTACCGCCGCAGGGTCGTTGTTCCTTTGGTACGGAAATCTGCGCTTGGCAAAATCGGCCACGGTAGTTTCAACCCCGCTTTCAAGGTGGCGGGTGTCTCAGTCGTCTTGCATCCGCTCGACATCGTCTCTATGCCCTGCGAACAGATGGGTGATTTCGTTGCATCCTTGAGCCACGAAGGCCAGCGTATTATGGCTGCGTTAGACGAACTCCTGACCCAAGCCTGGAAGTAGCAAGTAAACATCCGGCTTCACTCAAACAACAGAAGCCAACCCTGAATGCAAAACCCAATCAAAGCTGCACCCAAATACGCCGTTGTGGCGGCCGTGCAATTACCGAATGTGAGCGACATCGAGTTCGAGACTTCGCTGGCCGAACTGCGCGATCTGGCCAAGACGCTGGGCTTTCAGATCACCGCCACCTTCACGCAAAAACGCAGCAACTTTGATACTACGGCCTACCTGGGCGTGGGTAAGCGCGAGGAGATACGCGACTTCGTGGGCGATGACGCTGAACCTGTCGAGTTCGAGAAGCCCTCCCACGCTGCGGTCGACCCCGACGCCGGCAAAATTGACGTACTGTTTGTTGACCATGAAATATCGCCGTCGCAGGCGCGCAATCTTGAAAAGGAAGTCGGCTGCGAGGTGATGGACCGCACCATGGTCATCCTGGAAATTTTTCATCGCCACGCCAAATCCCGCGCCGCCCGCGCGCAGGTGGAGATCGCTCGCTTGGGCTACATGGCGCCGCGCCTGCGCGAGGCGGCCAAGCTGGCCGGGCCGCAGGGACGGCAACGCAGCGGCACGGGCGGACGCGGCGCCGGCGAATCGCACACCGAGCTTGACCGGCGCAAGATACGCGACCGCATCGCCGAGTTGCAGCAGGAAATCGCTGCGATGGAAGTCGAGCGCAAGACGCAGCGCGCCCGGCGACAGGAGCGCCAGAGCCTCGCCGGCGTGGCGCTGGTCGGCTACACCAACGCAGGCAAATCCACGCTGATGCGCGCGCTGACGGGCAGTGACGTGCTGGTCGAGAACAAGCTCTTCGCCACGCTCGACACCACCGTGCGCGCGCTCTATCCCGAGAGCCGGCCGCGCGTGCTCGTCAGCGACACCGTCGGCTTCATCAAGAACCTGCCGCACGGCCTGGTCGCCTCCTTCAAATCCACGCTCGAAGAAGCGCTGGATGCATCGCTGCTGCTGCATGTCATCGATGCGAGCGATCCAGGGTTTGAACGGCAGCTTGAGGTCACCGACGAAGTCATCAACGAGATCGGCGCGCAGGAGGTGCCGCGCTTACGTGTCTTCAACAAAATCGATCACGTCGGCGACGCGGCAGCGCAAGCTGAACGCGAGGCAGCGCTGCGCGAGCAATATCCCGGATGCATCGTCATGAGCGCGCGCCGTCCGGACGACATCGCCGTGCTGCGCGAGGCGATCCTGGCTTTTTTCAAGCAGGACCAGATTGAGGCCGAGCTTTTCCTGCCCTGGTCGGCGCAGCAATTGCGCGGGCAGATATTCGCAAGCTGTGAAGTGCTGGACGAGCGCGCCGACAGCGAGGGCGCATTCTTCCGCGTTCGCGGCGAACGTGAGGCGGTGAAGCGCCTGAGCGAACAGCTTGGCCAGTCGCAATAAAGACAGGTAGGTTGCGGCATATGGCTGAAGATGCCCGTTCTGCTTGCCTCTCCGGCCGATAACCTGGGAGAATTACGCCTCCAGAATTGCCCCAGTCTGAGCGCATAAAAAAAGCGGCGCAATCATGCGCCGCTTTTTTGTGCTGCTAACTACGAGTCTTAGTTGATCACCAGCGTGTTCAGGATTTCGTTCGGGAACACGATCTGCTTGAGCGTTTCGACACCAATCTTGCCGGCCCAAACGCCGCCACCACCAATGATCGGTATGCTTTGGGCCACGCCTGCCTCGAACAGGGTTTCGTCAAAGTAGCCTTGAGCGTTCAGGCTGCCCTTGAGTGCCGGGAAAGAAAGATGTTCGTCACACCACAGCACGGGATGGCCCAGAGAATTGTAGCCGCTGATCTGGCACCATTCCTGTTTCGTGCCAATCTGCTGGCTATGGTTCGCCGGGTTGACCAGTATGGCTGTTACGGTAATGGTGCTGCCAGGGCCGCCGTTACCGGTAAACACGAAGAAATTATCGATTTCATAAGCGACAATGGTCTGACTGGCGAAAGCAGGCACAGCGGAAAATGCCAACGCGGACAATAAACCCAAAACAATCTTACGCATAAACCCTCCTCAAATGGATAAACAAGCAGCTACTAATGAATTGTTATGATTAAAAAAACAGATGCACGCAATACGGCCTATCTGTCAAGGCATTTTGCCGCACTGCGTGGCGAACTGTGTCAGCCGATGACATTCCCGTCAAGCTATTACGAAGGTAATATTTTTTTAACGACGGAAACTTTTTTTACAACGAAATAAATTCAGCCATTTTAATCAAGATGTGCTAACGCACGTGCACACGATGCCACGCATACCGCTTGATGTCGCCCCATGTTTGGTTCAATTTAGCGGACGAAAAATGGTTTGGTTTGGTTTGGTCTGACCAGAACCTACTTCGCCAACACAGACGCCGCCGCATCTCGAATCCGCTCCGCTTCATGCACCGTGAGTAACAAGCGTCGCGATAGCCAGGGCATCAGGTTGCGTTCGGGCGGTTGCGCCGGTAACAAGTCCAGCGCATCCACATCTATGCTCTTGTTCTCACGCGTTGTTGGCGTCTGCAAATCCAGGCAGGTGGAGAGAGCCTGGTGCGCTTCCGCCAACGCAGAGCTGATCTGTGGTGCATCCTCCTCGGCATTCAGTTGCATGAGGATGAGCCGGACCATGGAGAGGTGCGCCATCAAACGCTCGCCGTGGTCCAGCAGCGTCGCGACCGCCTTCGCGGGCAGGCGGACGCGCTTGGGTTCGACGCTGCTACGCTGCAAGGTGTCGGCCAGCGCGGCCAGCGTGTCGTAGGCTCTGCGCCGTGCCAGTCGCAGTGCGATGGCATCGCCGGGGAGTGGAGTTAGGGCATGGGTAGCGTAGTCGCGCAAATCGTTTATGAGACGTGCAATCGCACTCGGCAAGGCGCGCCGCTCCCAGGAGGGCAGTACGTAGCTGAAGCTCCACGCCAGCAGCACGCCCAGTAGTGTATCGGCGGCGCGCTCAGCAATGGAAAATCCGGCGCCGGGATTGACCATATGTGATTGCAGCAGGGCCAGCACGGTCGCTGCTGTGGCGGTCAGCCAATAGCGCTGCGTGACATAGGCGTGGGCGACGCCGACCGCCACGAGAAACACAGCGCTCAAAAACGCAAGCGAGGGTACGTAGGAAAGTCCCACCACCACCACCAGACAGCCGAGCAGGGTGCCGAGTACGCGCGCATTTCGTCGTGCCAGCGTCTGCTCCAGACTACCTCGCAGCACCACAGCCACACTTAACACCAGCCAGTACGGGTGCGATGCCCAGGGCAATACCATCGCCAGATAATAGGTGCTGCCCAAGGCCAGCGCGGTGCGCAGGGCGTGGCGCAGCACCGGCGAGTTGCGACTAAGCTGCAAGGGCAGTGCGCGCCAGGGCCAGCCTTCGGCAGCGATGAAGAGCTGCAATTGCACCCGGCTCACCGGCAAGCTTTCAAGCCGCCCCTGGAGCAGGCGATGAATTCGTGCGACGTCGTCGGCGAGTTGCCGGAGACGGCCTAGCAGTGATGGAAAAAGTCTGGCGCGAGCTTCGTTTGGCGGCATCGGCACGTCAGCGAACAATGTGTCGAAATCAAGCTGCTGCTCGCTCGCAAAATCGGTTGTGGAGCCATCGCGCACGGCATCGGCGGCGCGATCGAGCTGTGCGCCGATCTGGCGCAAGGCGCTGGCGATATGCTCAAGCATGGCATGTCCGGTCGCGTCGCCCCCGAGCACATCAATATCAAGCCGGCTTGCCAGTAACACATCCCGCAAATCGACGATGCGAAGCAGTATCCCGATATCCCGAAGCGAACGTGGGCCGCCCTTTGCAATAAAAAGTAGGTTGCGCGCCGCCTGGAGACGCTCGGCCAGTCTGGCCTCGCCACTGATCCATGCACGCAGGGTCGCCCCATTGCCCGCATCGCCCGCTGCGGCACGTATCGACTCCAACACATCGGCACGCGAGCGGAACAACTGCGCTGTTGCCTGCAGCGTTTCGCTGAGCACCAGACTGCGATAACGTGGCTGGCACAGCGCGCTGGCGGCGAGCGCCCACGCAAGGTAGACCAAGCCACCGCAGGCATTCCAGCCCAGGCCGGCGAGCAGCTCGTGGTTAGCCGGCGCGGCCATTGCAAAAACCATGGAAAGAATCGGCGCGAACGACACAGCACCGGCCCGCACGCCCCATGCCAGGCTCATCGCGGCAACGAAACCTATCAAGGCAATGCCGACGCCCAGCGCCAGCGGGTGCGGCTTGAGCGTGGAAACCACCAACACGGCAAAGAAGCTCAGCACAGCGGCAGCGGAGACGTGATGCCAGGTACGCCTTACGGTATTCGGCCCATCCGCCACGCACGCGCACACGGCGCCGCCGAGAACGAGCAGCGCCACATGCGAACCTGCCGCCACGCTAAAGATGAACTGGATGCTACCAACGCCAAGTGCCACCGTGATGCCGTTGATGGCATAGGCCGGTAGAAGACGCCAGGGCCGCAAGTGCGCTGAAAATATCATCGAAGGATGCGAAGTGCGCTATGAGACTGTCGCGAGATACGGCGAGTATAGCGCTGGGCCCTTTCACTCGGAGTCTTGCCCCATGCGCGGCAATCGCGACGTCCTGCCGTCGGAGAAGACGGCGGGCGCTGCCTGCTGTGCTACACCATCCGGTCAGTGCAAGTCGAAAGCGTGGCGCTTGAGGTCTTCGAGCGAAACGATGCTCAGCGTCGCTTCGTTAGTGGCATGAAGTACCACGTTCGGCGCCTTGCCGGCCTGGAACGCCTCAAGCCAGCGCGCTGCGCACAGACACCAACGCTGGCCCGGCTTCACGCCGGGAAAGTCGTACTCCGGGATAGGCGTCGATAAGTCGTTGCCGCAGCTCTTTGAGTAAGCCAGAAACTCTTCCGTTGCAACAATGCAGACGGTATGCAGGCCGACATCCTGCGGCGAGGTATCGCAGCAGCCGGTGCGGAAGAAGCCCGTAATGGGCCGCTCGCTACATATACCCAGCGGGCCGCCGAGCACGTTGCGTTGCAGGCCGTCGTCGTCGCGATTCATGATGCTTCGTCTATCCAGGCCATCTGGATCGCCTCGAGGATTTTTTCACCGCAATGTTTTGGGTCGTCGTCGAAACCCGGCAAGGCGATGACGTATTTCATGAGATCGACAAAATTGACCTTGAGCGGGTCGACGTCGGTGTGTCGCTCGGCGAGTTCGATGGCGATGTTCAACGTATCGGTCCACTTCATTTTTCCATCCTCACTTTTTGTGCGCTTCGCTGACCATATTGATGGTGTAGCGCGGAATCTCAATGGTCAGCGGCGTATCGGTGACGCGGGCCTGGCAGGATAGACGCGACTGCGGCTCCAGTCCCCAGGCTTTGTCGAGCATGTCTTCTTCCTTCTCTTCCGCTTCGGCCAGGGCTTCGATTCCCTGACGGATGATGACGTGACAGGTCGTGCAGGCACAGGATTTTTCGCAGGCGTGTTCGATTTCAATGCCGTTCTTCAGCAGCCCATCGCAAATGGTGGTGCCGGGTGCGACGTCGATATCCATGCCATCGGGGCAAAGATCGACATGGGGCAATACAGTGATTTTAGTCATACTTTGAACTCGATGATTTTGTGTCCGGTGAGCGCGCGTTTGATGCTGCGGTTCATACGCCGCTCGGCGAATTCCTGCGTGAGGGCGTTCAGTTTGTCCATGCCGGCCTTGATGGCGCGGTGATTCTGGCCGTCTATGAGCCGGCGCAAGGCAACGATCTCGCCATCGATGGCAAGGCGTTCGTCTTCAGTGAGCAGCATGGCGTCTTCGTCCAGCGCGGCGTCCACCGATTCGATCAGCCGCTTCGCCTCGACTTGCTGCTCGCGCAAGTTGCGCGCCTGCATGTCATCGGTGGCGTGCTGCATGGAATCGCTCAGCATACCAGCGATTTCGTCGTCCGAAAGACCATAAGACGGCTTGACGGTGATGGAGGCTTCGACGCCCGAAGTCATTTCGCGCGCCGCAACGGAGAGCAGACCATCGGCATCAACCTGGAAGGTCACGCGAATACGGGCCGCACCGGCCACCATAGGCGGGATGCCGCGCAACTCGAAGCGCGCCAGCGAGCGACAGTCTGAGACCAGTTCGCGCTCGCCCTGCACAACATGAAAACTCATGGCCGTCTGGCCGTCTTTGTAGGTGGTGAAATCCTGTGCCTTGGCGATAGGTATGGTGGAATTGCGCGTGATGATTTTCTCAGTCAGGCCACCCATGGTTTCCAGGCCCAGTGACAGCGGAATGACGTCGAGCAGCAACCATTCTTCACTGGAGGCGCGATTGCCGGCCAGCACATTGGCCTGCATGGCCGCACCCAGCGCCACGACCTTGTCGGGGTCGAGATTGGTCAAGGGCTCCTGCTTGAAGAACTCGCCGACAGCGTGCTGGATCTGCGGCATGCGGGTGGCGCCGCCTACCATCACCACGCCGCGAATATCACTCACCGTCAGCCCGGCGTCGCGCAACGCCTTCCGGGTGGGTCGCAGCGTTTTCGCCACCAGCGTCTCGGTGATGGCGGCGAAGTCCTGGATGCCCAACGTGAGGTTAATCTGTTCGCCTGTGCCGAGCACCGCATGGACAGGGGCGCTGTCGCGCGCAGTGAGCATTTCTTTGGCCTCGCGCGCTTTGAGCAGTAGGCGGCGCGTATCTTCGATGCTGGGGAAACCGATCTTGACGTTGTCGAGTATCCAGCAATACACACGCTGATCGAAATCGTCGCCGCCCAGCGAGGCGTCGCCGTTGGTGGCCAACACTTCGAACACCCCGCGCGACAGCTTCAGAATGGAAATATCGAAGGTGCCGCCGCCCAGATCATAGACGGCGTAGATGCCTTCCGAAGCGTTATCCAGGCCGTAGGCGATGGCCGCCGCCGTCGGTTCGTTCAATAGGCGCAGCACGTTGAGACCGGCCAGTTTGGCGGCATCCTTGGTGGCCTGGCGCTGGGCATCGTCGAAGTAAGCCGGTACCGTGATGACCGCGCCGACCAATTCACCACCCAGGCTGGCTTCGGCACGCCGGCGCAAGACTTTCAATATCTCGGCCGAAACTTCAACGGGGCTTTTCACGCCGGCCACGGTGCGCAGCCGCACCATGCCTTCGGCATCGACAAAATCGTAGGGCATGGATTCAATGTGGGTCACATCCTTCAAGCCGCGCCCCATGAAGCGCTTGACGGAAACGATGGTGTTGCGCGGATCGAGCGCCTGCATCGGCTGTGCCGCATAGCCGACATCGATGCCCCCATCGCTCTTGTAATGCACAATGGAAGGCAGGAGCGAGCGGCCCTGCTCGTCGCTGAGTACCACGGCCATGCTGTTGCGCACGGTGGCCACCAGTGAGTTGGTGGTACCCAGATCGATGCCCACCGCCAGCCGGTGCTGATGGGGTGCGGCGGACATGCCGGGTTCGGAAAGTTGCAGTAGCGCCATGTAAGGTTCAGGACTCCAGCGCTTCCAGCGCCTCGTCGATTTCCTGTTCGAGTTTTTCGATGAACATCAGGCGGCGCAGCGCATCTGCCGCCGCCGTGTAATTTTGCGCTACATCGATTTCACGTTCGATCTCTGCGCGAATATTGGCGGCTTGCTGCTGCAAACGCAGCATGAGTTTTTCGAGTTCGTGATGATCGCCTGCGGCACGCGCTTCGGCCACCGCCTCGCGCCACTCCATCTGCTCCACCAGAAAAGCGGCCGGCATGGCCGTGTTGCTTTCGTGCTCGGTATCGACGCCGGCCAATTGAAGCAGGTAACGGGCGCGTTGCAACGGGTGCTTCAGCGTGCGATAAGCCTCGTTCACCTGCGTCGCCCACTGCATGGACAGGCGGCGTTCCGCATCGGGCAAATGGGCGTGGCGGTCCGGATGCACGCGCGATTGCAACTCGTGATAGGCCTTGTCCAGTTGCGCGATATCGATGCGACAGCGGCGCGGCTGTGCCAGCAAGGCGAAGAAATCCTGATTGAAATCGAGGTTCATTCTATTGAAACGCCGAGACGCCAAGGACGCCAGGAGAAAAACGTCTCGTTTTTACTTGGCGTCTTGGCGGTTGCAGATCAGACGTTGAAGCTCTCGCCGCAGCCGCAGGCATCCTTGACGTTCGGGTTGTTGAACTTGAAGCCTTCATTAAGGCCTTCGCGCGTGAAGTCCAGTTCGGTACCCTCGAGGTAGGGCAAGCTCTTAGGATCGACCAGCAGCTTGACGCCGAAGTATTCGAAGACAAGGTCTTCCGGGTTCGCTTCATCGGCAAACTCCAGCTTGTAAGACATGCCGGAGCAGCCCGAAGTCTTGACGCCTAGCCGTATGCCGACGCCCTTGCCGCGCTTGGCGATAAAGTTGGAAACGTGTTGTGCCGCCTTCTCAGTGAGTGTCACAGCCATGACATTGCCCTATGCGTTCTGGACGTTTTCGGAATTTTCGGAATTTTCGGAATTTTCCATATGGTGCTTCTGCTTGTAATCCGCCACCGCCGCCTTGATGGCGTCTTCGGCCAGAATCGAGCAGTGGATTTTCACCGGCGGCAGGGCCAGCTCTTCGGCGATGTGGGTGTTCTTGATATCCAGCGCCTGATCCAGCGTCTTACCTTTGACCCACTCCGTCACCAGCGAACTGGAGGCGATGGCCGAACCGCAGCCATACGTCTTGAACTTGGCGTCTTCAATGATGCCGTCCTTGCCGACCTTGATCTGCAATTTCATTACATCGCCGCAAGCCGGCGCGCCGACCATGCCGGTGCCCACATCGTCATCATCCTTGCCGAAGGCGCCGACGTTGCGCGGGTTTTCATAGTGATCCAATACCTTTTCGCTGTATGCCATATTCGCTACTCCTTAACTATTAATGTGCTGCCCACTGCACGGTATTCAAGTCCACACCATCCTTGAACATCTCCCACAAGGGAGACAACTCGCGGAGTTTCTCGATCTTGCGACGTAGCAGGTCAGCCGTGTAATCGACCTCTTCTTCAGTCGTAAAGCGGCCGATGGTGAAACGAATGGAGCTGTGCGCCAGCTCGTCGGGACGACCCAGAGCGCGCAGCACGTAGGACGGTTCCAGACTGGCGGAGGTGCAGGCCGAGCCCGAAGACACCGCAACATCCTTGATGGCCATGATGAGTGACTCACCTTCGACAAAAGCGAAACTGACATTGAGGTTGTGCGGCACGCGGCGCTCCATGTCGCCGTTGAGAACTACTTCATCCATGCCGCAGAAGCCCTGCCAGAGCCGATCTCTGAGCATACGAATACGCTCGTTCTCGATTTTCATTTCCTCGCGCGCAATGCGGAAAGCCTCGCCCATGCCGACGATCTGATGCGTCGCCAGCGTGCCGGAACGCAGTCCGCGCTCGTGGCCGCCACCATGCATCTGCGCTTCCAAACGAATGCGTGGCTTGCGTCGCACATAAAGCGCGCCGATGCCCTTGGGGCCGTAGGTCTTGTGCGCGGAGTAAGACATCAGATCCACTTTCAACTTGGCCATATCGATGGCCACCTTGCCGGTGGCCTGCGCCGCGTCGACATGGAAAATGATGCCCTTGTCGCGACAGATTTCGCCGATCTCTTCAATGGGCTGGATCACGCCGATTTCGTTATTCACGAACATGATGGACACCAGGATGGTGTCCGGCCGCAGCGCTGCCTTGAATTTCTCCAGATCGAGTAGACCACTTTCCAGCGGATCGAGATACGTCACCTCAAAGCCCACGCGCTCCAATTCACGCATGGTGTCAAGCACGGCCTTGTGCTCGGTCTTCATGGTGACGAGATGCTTGCCCTTGCCCTGGTAAAAATGCGCCGCGCCCTTGATGGCGAGGTTGTTCGATTCGGTGGCGCCGGAAGTCCAGATGATTTCCTTGGAATCGGCATTCACCAGACGCGCGACGTCTTCACGCGCATCTTCCACCGCTTTTTCCGCTTCCCAACCGTAGGAATGCGAACGGCTGGCGGGATTGCCGAATTTCTCGGTCAGGTAGGGAATCATCTTGGCCGCAACACGCGGATCGACAGGCGTCGTCGCCGAGTAGTCCAGGTAGATGGGAAACTTGATCATGTGCTATCTCCAGTTCATGTTCAGGCCGCTATGGCAGCCATCGATTTCAATTTCACGATCATTTCGCCGAACGCCTGCAGAAAGCGCTCGACATCCTCATTCGTATTGCCGCGCCCCAGCGACACGCGCACTGCACCGCGCGCCATGCCCATTTCGACGCCCATGGCCATGAGCGTGCGCGAAGGCGCAGGCGACACGCTGGAACAGGCCGATCCGCTCGCCACCGCGAAACCGGCGCGGTCCAACTGTGCCACCAGCGTTTCGCCGTCGATATCCGGCACTGCGAAAAACGTGGTGTTGGGGAGCCGGCTTGCGGCACGGCCAAAAATGGTTGCGCCCGAGACCGCCAGCCCACGCTCCAGTGTTTCACGCAGCCGCAACTGGCGCGAGGCTTCTTCATGCATGTTTTGTACGGCCAATTCGCAAGCCACACCAAAGCCGACGATGGCCGCCACATTTTCGGTACCGGAACGCAAGTTGCGTTCCTGCCCGCCGCCAGAAACCAGCGGGCGCAGATCGAGGCGCTTGTCCAGCACCAACGCCGCCGCCCCTTGCGGGCCGTAAATCTTGTGGCTGGAAACCGTCAGCGCATGCACGCCGCTGGCATTCAAGGCGCGAAAATCGAGTGGCAGCTTGCCCAGCGCCTGCACGGCATCGGTATGGAACCACGCACCGGCGCCCTGCTCGCGCGCTTCTGCGGCCAAGCGGGGAATGTCTTGCAGCACGCCGGTTTCATTGTTGGCGAGCATGATGGAAATCAGCCGTGCCGGCTCGGCCAGGGCCGCCGCGTAATCGTCGGCCTTTATAATGCCATTAGCATCGACGGTGATCTCGTGCAAACGCCAGCCTTGACGCACCAGCTCCCTGGCGGGTTCGCGCACGCAAGGATGCTCGATGGCGCTGATGGCGACGCAGGCCGGCCGCAAAGTCGCCGCCGTACCTCGGATGAAAAGGTTGTTCGCTTCCGAGCCCCCGCTGGTGAAAATGATTTCAGTCGGATGCGCGCCCACTGCCGCCGCCACTTGCTGGCGCGCGGTGTCTATTGCCAAACGTGCGGCGCGGCCGTACTCGTGGCGGCTGGAGGCATTGCCATAACGCGCTTGCAAATACGGCAACATCGCCTCCAGCACGCGGGGATCTAGCGGCGTAGTGGCGTTGTGGTCGAGATAGGTGGGCGCGAACATGGCGTAACCGCAATCAGGCCACAACCGTCGTATCGTCGCGGCGCGACTTAGTGCGCAGTCGCTCGTCGACCATATGCACAGGCTTGGTCTTTTGGCTCATCACCAGATTGTGCAACGACACCGAAGCAAGATATTCGTACATGCGCTTATTGAGGTTGGTCCATAAATCATGGGTCATACAGCGCTGGTCATCTTGGCAGTTTTCTCGGCCGCCGCATTGCGTTGCGTCAAGAGGTTCGTCGACCGCTTTGATGATATCGGCCACCGTCACCTCGGCCGCCGGCTGCGCCAGCGTGTAGCCGCCGCCCGGACCACGCACACTCGCCACAATCTTGTGGCGGCGCAGCTTGCCGAAAAGCTGCTCAAGATAGGACAGCGAAATCTTCTGACGTTCGCTGATGCCGGCCAACGTCACCGGGCCTTTGTGCTGGCGCTGCGCCAGATCAATCATCGCCGTTACTGCAAAACGTCCTTTGGTTGTCAGTCTCATCGTCGCTCTCCGCTTTCCACTGTGGGGAATACCTGAGTATTACGATCAACAATAGAACACCCGACCGAATTAGTCAACTATTTTACCCAGATACTTCGGGTCGAATTTATCGGCCGTCGCCAGATCATCCGCCAGGCAAACGCCCGAATGCGCCAGGCACTCCAGCAACGCCGCCAGTCGGCGATCGGTTTCCACTGCATGATCCAGCAGGCCGTGGATTGCTTTGGCCAGCGGATCGTCTAGATCCGAGGTGATGGCGTAGGCGGAAAAGCCGAGCTTCTCCGCATGGGCCTCACGCCGCTGCGCCTGTTCGCTCTCGATGACTCGCGCCGGGATGCCCACCGCCGTGGCGCCCGCCGGCACATCGCGCACTACCACCGCGTTTGAGCCGATCTTTGCGCCCTCGCCCAGCGTGATCGGCCCCAGTAACTTGGCGCCCGCGCCAATCACCACGCCATTTCCCAGGGTGGGGTGGCGTTTGCCCTTGTTCCATGATGTGCCGCCCAGCGTCACGCCGTGATAGAGCGTGCAATCGTCGCCGATCACCGCCGTTTCACCGATGACCACGCCCATGCCGTGGTCGATGAAAAAGCGGCGGCCGATGGTCGCGCCAGGGTGTATCTCGATGCCGGTGAAGAAACGCGCAAAATGCGAAATCCAGCGCGCCAGCCATTTGAAGCCGCGCCGCCAGAGTCCATGTGCCAAGCGATGGCTGACCAGCGCGTGCAAACCCGGATAGCAAGTCAATACCTCCCAGGCAGTGCGGGCAGCCGGATCTCGGTCGAATACGCAGGCGATGTCTTCACGCAGCCGGGTAAACATCTTTATTGAGCTCCTCAATTAAGCCTGAATACTATAAAGACCCTCAGTTTTAGTCAACTTTTTTGCCGGCCTTGGTGTCGATCTGACTTCGCCATCCCTTCAACTCTCTTTGTCCCTTATATTCGGGCTGCTGAAAGTTTCTAAGCATGCCCCGCAAGATGCTGACCTCCTCCTTCTCCAGCCCAACGCGGTCGAAAAGCCGACGCAGCCTGGGCATCAAGCGCTTGGGGTTGGCCGGGTCGAGAAAGCCGATTTCGGCCAGCGCTTCTTCCAGGTGCGCATAGAGGCGCTGCACTTCTTCAAACGACGCCGGCTCGTACTCCGAAGCCGGTGGCGCCTCCTGCCCGAGCGCCGCCAGACGCAGCTCGTAGCACATCACCTGCACCGCCGCACCGAGGTTCAGCGAGGAATAGGCCGGGTTGGCCGGAATGGTGACGGGAATGCGGCAGAGCGCCAGCTCTTCGTTGGTGAGCCCCGCCGTTTCGTTGCCGAAAACCAGCGCCACATCGCCCTGCTCCGTGGCCGCAACGACCTCCGCCGCACCATCGCGCGCCCAACGTACCGGCGCGGCCAGTTCGCGCTGCCGCGCCGTCATGGCAGCCGCAAAAACGGTGCCGGCAAGCGCTTCTTCCAGACTAGTGCACACCACGGCGCCCTCCAGCACATCGAGCGCGTTGGAGGAACGGGCGCGTGCCTCACCGCTGGGAAACTCGCGCGGTTCGACCAGATAGAGACGCGACAGCCCCATGGTTTTCATGGCGCGCGCCGCCGCACCGATGTTGCCGGGATGGCTGGGGCGCGAGAGGACGATACGGATACGATCAAGCGGAGAGCCTTCGTTCATATTAAAATGCAGCCCTTATTCGCGCTTGGCCATTAAGCCCATTGAGCCAAGTGCGCGCTCATTGAAATTCGGAACCTTCATGCACCCTACACTGAACATCGCTGTCAAAGCGGCGCGCCGCGCAGGCGGCATCATCATTCGCGCCACCCACGATATAGACCGCATCAAAGTGAGCGCCAAGCGCGATAAGGATTTTGTCACCGAGATCGATTGTGCCGCTGAAGAAGCGATCATCCGGGTGCTGCGCGAGTCGTATCCCGACCATGCGATTTTAGCAGAAGAGTCTGGCGCTTCCGGCGAGTCAGACTACCTGTGGATCATCGATCCGCTCGACGGCACCACCAACTTCATCCACGGCTTTCCGCAATTTTGCGTCTCCATCGCGCTCGCAGTGAAGGGTGTGATGACCCACGCCGTGGTGTATGACCCGACGCGCAACGAACTCTTCACCGCCAGCAAGGGCGCGGGCGCCTATCTCAACGACCGCCGCATCCGTGTTTCCAAGCGCGTCAGGCTGGACGAATCGCTGATCGGCACCGGCTTTCCGTACCGCGTCTTTGAACATGTCGACGCCTACCTCGGCATGTTTCGCGACATCATGCAAAAGACCGCCGGCATCCGCCGCCCCGGCGCGGCAGCGCTTGATCTTGCCTACGTCGCCGCCGGGCGTCTCGACGCCTTCTGGGAAATCGGCCTCTCGCCCTGGGACATGGCCGCCGGCAGCCTGCTCATCACCGAAGCCGGCGGCCTGGTCGGCGACCTTTCCGGCGAATCCGACTATATGCAAACGGGTAATATCATCGGCGGCAATCCCAAAGTCTTTGTGCAACTATTGCAACTCGTCGCACCGCACTTGAACGCAACATTAAAAGCGTAAGCTTTCCCTCAATCACTTTCCTGAAAGGGCAACCGTGGCCAAACCGAATTTCCAATATGAAAAACGCCAGAAAGAATTAGAAAAAAAGAAGAAAAAGGACGAAAAGCTGAAACGCAAACAGGAAAAAAATACGCCGCCGGACGCCGAAAACGCGGCGCAGCCTCAGCCGGATAGCGAAGAGAGCAAAACCGCTCAATAGGAAATCAGGCGATGGGACAGGCTTCTTTGCCGCCTGATCAGGCGCCGCCCATACCCAGCTTCACCGAAGCCTTCTGGTACTGGTTGAAGCTCGGCTTCATCAGCTTCGGTGGCCCGACGGGCCAGATCGCCATCATGCATCAGGATCTGGTGGAAAAACGCCGCTGGATTTCCGAGAACCGTTTCCTGCATGCACTCAATTACTGCATGCTGCTGCCCGGCCCAGAGGCGACGCAGCTTGCCGTCTATATCGGCTGGCTGATGCATCGCACGGCGGGCGGCGTGCTCGCCGGCGTGCTGTTCGTCCTGCCTTCCCTTTTGCTGTTGGTGTTGCTGTCGTGGCTCTACGCGGCCTACGGCAACGTACCGGCCATCGCCGGCGTGCTCTATGGCATCAAGCCGGCGGTGACCGCCATCGTCGTCTTCGCCGCCTGGCGCATCGGCTCGCGCGCGCTGAAGAACAGCCTCATGTGGAGTATCGCCGCAGCGGCGTTCGTGGCCATTTTCGCTTTCAACGTACCCTTCCCCGCCATCGTGCTGGCAGCGGCTATGATCGGCGCGCTGGGTGGGCGGTTTGCACCTGAAAAATTCCGCATCGGCGGCGGCCATGGTGCGGCCAAACGAAGCTATGGCCGCGCCGTGATCGACGACGACGCGCCGCCAGCGGCGCATCATCATTACACACGCAACCACACCGTCAAACTGCTGCTGGTTTTCCTGGCGCTTTGGCTAGGTGTAATGCTGCTGCTCGCCTGGCAAAGCGGCTGGGACGGCACGCTCGCACAAATGGGCTGGTTCTTCACCAAAGCCGCGCTGCTTACCTTCGGCGGCGCTTATGCCGTGCTGCCTTATGTGTATCAGGGCGCGGTGGAGCATTACCAGTGGCTCACCGCAACGCAGATGATCGATGGATTGGCCTTGGGCGAAACGACACCCGGCCCGCTCATCATGGTGGTGGCTTTCGTCGGCTTCATGGGCGGCTGGAGTCAGGCGCTCTTCGGCGCAGAACACGGCTTGCTGGCCGGCGCGGTCGCGGCGACGGTAGCGACCTTCTTTACTTTTTTGCCGTCATTCCTCTTCATCCTGCTCGGCGGCCCGTTGATCGAAACCACCCACGGCAATCTCAAATTCACCGCCCCGCTCTCGGCCATCACGGCGGCAGTGGTCGGCGTGGTGCTGAATCTGGCGGTGTTCTTCGCTTGGCATATTTTCTGGCCGCAAGGCGCAAGCGGGCCTTTCGACTGGCTATCTGCCCTCCTCTGCGCGGCCGCGATGCTGGCGCTGTTCCGCTACAAGCTTGGCATCATTCCCTTGATCGCAAGCTGCGGTTTTTTAGGCTTCGCTGCGCGTTTTTTCACCTGACCTGGGTGCCATTCGAAAACAGCCCCAAATCGTTCGCATGCACATGACGCCACCCGCCGTTCCACGGACCGCCTATGGCGCCTGCTCAGGCCAAACATTGGGGGGCGGCGGTTGCTTATCACAAAGCATAGATTGATAATCACATTTCCTATGCGGTTTTGGAGTCAGTTATGAAGGTCTATTCAGCAGTCATTGAGCGATGCCCACAAACTGGTCTGTTCGTTGGCTTTGTTCCCGGGTTCCCTGGCGCCCATTCCCAGGGGGAAACGCTGGATGAAGTCAATCACAACCTTCACGATGTTATCTCAATGCTTCTGGAAGACGGCGAACCCGTGCTGGAGTCCGAGTTCGTCGGGGTACAAAACGTTGCCGTCGCTTGAGTCATGGGCAACGTTCCCGTCCTCAAACCCAATGAAGTTATTGCCATTCTGATCAAACTCGGTTTCACCGAAGTTCGCCAACGCGGATCACACAAACAGTTCCGCGATACCGCAGGTCGTTGCACAACCGTCCCATTTCATCAAGGTCGAGACATCTCGCCGATCTTGCTCCGCCAGATCGCCAAAGATATCGGGCTCGCGCTTGATGAGTTGCTCAAGCATCGATAGGCCCAACCTTGTGGGCTAGCAGCCTGTCGGACTTGAAGGAAATCGGCTGCAAGTCCGCCTGGCCGGTCCATATTCCGCCGTTTTTTTGGTCAATAGAACGACTATTGACCTGCAAAACCGTCAAAATCTGTCCTCGCCCAGCCGAATTTTCGCTACGATTCTTCAAGTCCGACAGGCTGCTAGGGCATGTTCTCAATCATTTTGTCCGACAAAATAATTGGAACACGCCCTAACACTAAGCCTGCCTTTTTTACCGTTTAACAATCGCCCCACAAGCCTGACGCGGACCGGAGTTACCGGCGGGCTGGGTGGTGTAATCATCCGGCGCCGCGTGGATGATGACGCCGCGACCGACGATGCTGTTGGCGCCATCGGCCAGCGTGACGCCGTTCAACTCGGTGGTGAGCGTGGCGTTGCCGCTGGCATCGGCTTCCAGCACAGGGATGTCGCCCAGATGGTGTTCGCCGCGCTCGGGATGACCATGAGGCTTGGCGGTGGGGTTGAAGTGGCCGCCGGCGCTGGTGCCGTCGGGCGCACTGCAATCGCCTTTGTCATGAACGTGAAAGCCGTGCGCGCCGGGGGTGAGGCCGCTGACCTTGGCGGTGAGCATTACCGTATCGTCCTTCTGCGAGAAGCTGACGCTGCCGCTCACGTTGTTGCCCTTGGTGGGCGTTAGCGTCGCTTCGGCGGAGGGAGTGTTGCCCTGCATGCTGGCGCAGGCAGACAGCAGCAAAACGGCGGCGGTGGTGGTCATGAGTTTCATGGTGGTCTCCTTATTGGTTTTGGTTCTGAAGTTGGGGACGTCAGGGTAACTCTTTCATTTCAATCTTGTCACCCCCGCCCGCCGGTTGCAGCCGGCGGGCTGTCCGCTTCGACGCGAGCTTCGCATTCGAGGTGCGCACACTGCGTGCATGCTTCAATCATACCTGCCTGAGGGTCTGCCAAGGTGAAAAAGAAGGTGGCGCCTTGTTCCACCTGGCTATCTGCCCAGATCTCGCCACCATGGCGCTGGATAATGCGCTGCACGGTGGCCAGTCCGATGCCATGCCCGTCGAAGTCGCCACCGCTGTGCAAGCGCTGAAACATGCCGAACAGTTTGCCGCTGTGGCCCATGTCGAAACCGACACCGTCGTCCTTGACGAAATAGACTGCTTTACCGTCTTTTTTCTCCGGCGACAGGCCTATTTCGATGCGCGCCGAGGCGTGCTTGCTGGTGTATTTGTAGGCATTGCCGAGCAGGTTTTCCAGTAACACGCTCAATAGATTTTCATCGCCAAAAGCCATGATGCCGTCGGGTATCCGCCACTCGACACCGGCACGTGGCGAGGATGCTTCAATATCCGCAGCGACGGTGCGCGCCAAAGTCGACAAATCAAACACGCCGCAACTCATCTCGTCACGCACGCTGCGCGCCATGCCGAGCATGTCGTCGATGATTTCCGCCATGTGCTGACTCGCCCGGCGCACGCGATTCAGGTAGCCGCGCCCGGCATCGTCTAGCCGTTCGCCATAATCCTCCAGCAGCATATGGCAGAATCCGTCGATGGCGCGTAGCGGCGCACGCAGGTCATGCGAGACGGCGTAACTGAAGGCGCTGAGTTCCTGGTTCGCCTTCTTCAGTTCCGCTGTGCGCGCCTGCACCCGCACTTCGAGGTGGATGTTGAGGTCGTGGAGCTGACGTTCCGCCGCCTGCCAGGACTCGACCATCTCATTGAACTCCTCGGCCACCTCCGCCATCTCGCTAATGTCGGCGGCTTTGGCTCTCACGTCGTATTCGCCTTTTTTGATCGCTCTTGCATTGGCGGCAAGGGCGATAGCCGGCAGCGCGATTCGACGAGCCAAAAGAATGGCGATGCCGGCCAGTACCAGCAGGCTGAGCAGTGCCAACAGAGAATTGCGGATTATATTTTTCTTGGCTGCTGCGTAGAGCGGCTGTGATGGAATGCTGACGTAGGAATACCAGTTCGCTTCCTGCACCGGGGTGATCGCATAGAGTCGGAAGATACCGTCGCTGCCGGCGGTTTCGATCAAGCCATCCTTGGTGGCCAGCAAGTTCTGGACGAGGTCAAGGTGCCGCAGGTCCTTGCCTATCAAGCCGTCTGGGTCCGTGTTGCGCCAGATCAAGGTGCCGTCCGCACCAAGTAGCCCATAGCGAGTACCTGGCGGCATGGGGGCCGCCGAGATTTTTGGATCGTAGGCAACCAAGTCCAGCGGCAGCGCCACGAAGCCCTTCAAGATATTCAGATCGTCGTAAATGGGATAGACGAGCACCGAGACCCACTTGCCGGTGATGGGCCCGATGAAGGGATTGCCCATAATGAAGCGCTTCTCAACCAGTGCCCGTTGAAACCATTCCGTCTTGGCGACGGAAACCGGCTTTCCGCCCGGTTGGGCTACGGCGGAACACACTATCCTGCCCGCTAAATCTATCGTCCCGATATTGGCGAACAGGGGGAACAGCGTGCGGAAGTCGGTGAGTATGGGGTCGCAGTGGGCCTCATCAACCGCGCGTATCAGTGGCCGCTTTGAAAGCAGCGCCATGGCCTCCTTGTTGGCCGCCAGGGTGCGGGAAACATTGGCGGCGAAAATCGTGTTGAGCGAACGAACATTGGCGCTTGCTTGAGCGACGGCACGATTAGCATCGGTATAAATCGTATACGCCAACAAACCGACCAGCGGCAGCCCGGTGGCGAACACCAGGGCCAGAAGAATGCTGCGTATGGAGGGATTCCGGGGGTTCAACTCGCGTCCAAGCCAAGGAGAGTTTGTCGGGTATCAGTGCCTGATACTACTCCCATCAGAAAACCCGGCGGTGTCGAGCAAGCCTGACATGGAAATGCGCCTGGTATGCGCCCGCTGACCGGTGGAAAAAATTATTTCGTCGCCGGAGCGACGGCAGGCGCCACCGTTGGTGCCACCGCAGTGGGTGTCGCCGTTGGGGCCACCGCAGTTGGCGTCACGGCGGGCGCCGCGACAATCGGAGTCGGCTTGACGGTGACCCCCTTGGCTTTCTGCTCCTTGATGTAGCGCTCGGCGACGCGGCTTTGCGCCTTGTCGAGCAGCTCGGCGTCTTTCTTCGCCGCTTCGGCGGCCTTGGCCTTGGTTTCTTCGGCCTTGGCTTTTTGCTCTTCGCTGGGCGGCGGTAACTTGGCTTGCGCGACGCCACACACCAGTGCAACGCTTAAGACTGCGATCAATTTTGTGTTCATGGCAGTTCCTATGCTCAGGATTGCGTGGCGGCCGTCGTGCCCGCTGGCGGCTTGTAGTCGATGGTCTTGCGTTGTACTTCGTTGTACCAGTATTCGTGGTGTTCCTTGGCCCAGGTTTCGTCGACCGTTCCATCGCGCATGGCGTCGAGTGCGCCTTCCATGCCGATGGTGCCGATGTAGATATGGCCGAGCGACATGGCGATGAACAGCATGGCGCCGACGGCGTGCAGGATATTTACGGTCTGCATGAGGCCACGCCCCTGCTCGAAGTTGGGGAAATCCATCACCAGGCCGGTGGCGCTCATGCCGAGGCCGAGCAACACTACGCCGAACCAGAACCAGGTCTTCTCACCGAAATTGAAACGCCAGGTAGGCACATGTTCGCCGCTCAACAAACCGCCGGCTTTTTTGATCCATAGCGCATCGACGGCTTGCCAGAGATTGTCTCTGGCGAAAAGAAAAAAAGCCACCACGACGGAGAGCAGGAACAGCGGCCCGATAAAGTTGTGCAGGTATTTACATATCGTGGCCAGCCAGGAAAACAACGTGTAACCGAACACCGGCAGCAGCACATGTTTGCCAAAGAACAGCGTCAGCCCGGAAAGCGCCAGCACAACGAAACTCCCTGCCATGCTCCAGTGCGCCGCGCGCTCGAATGGGCTGAAACGGGCGATGCGCCGCCCGCTCAAGGGTTGTGCAAGACGAATAGGGCCGCGCCATTGGTAGAAGGCCGCCAGCGCCAGCAACACCAGACACAACAGCAGACCACCGTAGAGTGTGACGGGGCCGTTGCGTAGCTCGCGCCAGGTTTCACCGCCCGATTGCACCAGCACACCGGTTTCGACGCCGCGCACCTGGGTGACACCAGCAGAGCCGGAGCGCACCTCGCGCCAAAGCGGCGCTTGGTTGTGTGATGGCTGCACCTGCACTTGCGTTATAGGCGTCGGTGTTGGCGTCAATATCGGCGCCGATATAGGAGCCGATATCGGCGCGGGTGTTTCCGCTGCGGAAACCGGCATGGTCAGCGCGCACGACAACGTGAGCAGCAGCAAGGAGAAGATCGTTATGCGTCGCTGTCGTCCCCGCGAAAGGGGGTATCCAGTGGCGTGCGTCATAAGACGCTGGATTCCCGCTTTCGCGGGAATGACACGGGTTAGTAACGCAGCGTCAGTCATCGTTACGGACATCGCTAGCCTCCGGTGCGACGAGATTCGTCCTGCTTCTGATTGCGCACACGCAGGGCGTTTACCCAGGCGGCCTGGTCGCCGTTGAAGGGCGCATTGGCCCAAGGCTGCGTGTCGGCTTTGCCCTGATATTTACCCTGCTTGTAGACCACCACGCTGTCGCGGTCGCTACAGGCGCAAAGACCCAACACAAGCAACAACGCCATCGAGCAAATACGCGAACTCATGACTTGTCTCCCTTTTCAGGCGTTGCTGGCGAGCGCTCTTGGGGGCCCTCTTGTTTGCGTTCCTGCTTGCGTTCTTGCTTACCATAGGCCATGCCCCAACCGATCAGGTCGGCGCCCTTGCCACGCGTCAGTACGCGCGCGCGGAAGATGTCGGAAATCGCATCGGCGTCGCCGCCCAACAGCGCCTTGGTCGAACACATTTCAGCACAGAGCGGCAGCTTGCCTTCGGCGAGGCGGTTGCGGCCGTATTTCTTGCGCTCTTCTTCGGAATTGTCAGGCTCCGGGCCACCGGCGCAAAAGGTGCATTTGTCCATCTTGCCGCGCGAGCCGAACGCATTGTTCTGCGGAAACTGCGGCGCGCCGAAGGGGCAGGCATAGAAGCAATAGCCGCAGCCTATGCACAAATCCTTGTCGTGCAGCACCACGCCTTGTTCCGTTTGATAGAAGCAATCCACCGGGCAAACGGCCATACAGGGTGCGTCGCTGCAATGCATGCAGGCCACCGAAATGGAACGCTCGCCCGGCACGCCGTCCTCCAGCGTGACCACGCGGCGGCGGTTCACGCCCCAAGGCACGTCGTGCTCATTCTTGCAGGCGGTGACGCAGCCGTTGCACTCGATGCAGCGTTCGGCGTCGCAAAGAAATTTCATTCTGGCCATATTTTTCTCCTATGCCCGCACAACCTGGCACAGCGTCGTTTTGGATTCCTGCATCATGGTCACCGAGTCGTAACCGTAGGTGGTGGCGGTGTTCACCGCCTCGCCGCGCACGATGGGATGCGCACCCTGCGGGTAGTACTCGAGCATATCCTTGCCCTGCCAGTGGCCCGAGAAATGGAAAGGCATGAAGCAGGTGTCGGGCCCAACGCGCTCGGTGACCTGGGCGCGCACCTTGAGCTGCGCGCCGGTCGGCGTTTTTAGCCAAACCCAGTCGTCGTGGCGTATGCCACGGTCATTGGCGGCTTTCGGATTGATCTCGACGAAGGCCTCCTGCTGCAATTCGGCGAGCCATGGATTGGAGCGCGTTTCCTCGCCGCCGCCCTCGTACTCGACCAGGCGACCCGAAGTGAGGATAAGCGGGAAATTTTTTGCAACGTCATTCTTTACATTTTCCTGCTGCACAGATTTGTACAGCGTGGGCATGCGCCAGAAAGATTTTTTGTCATCGTGCGTCGGGTATTTCGCGACCAGATCGGGGCGCGGACTGTAGAGCGGTTCGCGGTGCTGCGGAATCGGATCGGGGAAATTCCACACTACGGCGCGCGCCTTGGCGTTGCCGAAAGGATGGCAGCCGTGGTTCTGCATGACGACGCGGATGATGCCGCCCGACATATCCGTCTTCCAGTTCTTGCCCTCGGCTTTGGCTTTTTCAGCATCGGTGAGTTCGTTCCACCAGCCCAGCTTCTTCAGCAGCACATGATCGAACTCAGGATAGCCGGTGGTGAGATCAGCACCCTTCGAATGCGAGCCGTCTTCCGCCAGCAAATTGACGCCGTCTTTCTCCACGCCGAAATTCGCGCGGAAATTGCCGCCGCCTTCCATGACGTGCTTAGAGGTGTCGTAAAGATTCGGCGTGCCCGGATGCTTCAGTTCCGGCGTACCAAAGCAGGGCCACGGCAGGCCGAAGTATTCGCCGTCGCAAGGTCCGCCCTTGGCCCGCAGCGTCTTCGGATCGAAGGTGTGCATGTTCTTATGTGCAGCTTGAGCCGCTCCGGCGACTGGCCGCTGTAGCCTATAGTCCAGGTGCCACGATTGATTTCGCGGAGTATCGATTCCGTCTCCGGCTCCATGCCGCCCTTGCCCTGCACCATCTTGTAATTCTTCGTCAGATCTTTGCCGAAGCCAAGCTTGTCGGCGAATTGCGCCATGATCATGTGGTCGGTGCGCGCCTCGAAGAGTGGCTCGATGACTTTCTCGCGCCATTGCAGCGAGCGGTTGGAAGCGGTGGCGCTGCCCGAGGTTTCGAACTGCGTCGCCGCAGGCAGCAGATAAACGGCGCGATTGGGGTTGTCCTCCTTGGCATCTGCCGCCGGCATGGCCGCCATCGCTGCTGTGGCCGAGGGATAAGGATCGACGACCACCAGCAGGTCCAGCTTGTTCATGGCCTTTTTCATCTCCAGGCCGCGCGTCTGCGAGTTGGGCGCGTGGCCCCAGTAGAACACCGCCTTGAGATTGGAATCCTGGTCGATCAACTCATTTTTTTCCAGCACGCCGTCGATCCAGCGCGAGACGGTGATACCGGGCTTTTCCATCAGCGCCTGCGAGGCGAAGCGGCCTTTCAGCCATTCATAATCGAGACCCCAAACGCCGCACCAGTACTTCCACGCGCCGGTGGCAATGCCGTAATAGCCCGGCAGCGAATCCGGATTGGGGCCGACATCGGTGGCGCCCTGGACGTTGTCGTGGCCACGATAGATATTCGCACCGCCGCCCGAAACGCCGATATTGCCCAGCGCCAGTTGCAGTATGCAGGAGGCGCGCACGAAGGCGTTGCCGGTGGTGTGCTGCGTCTGCCCCATGCACCAGACGATGGTGCTGGGCCGGTTCTTAGCCATGGTTTCGGCGACTTTGAACACCTCGGCCTCGGGCACGCCGCAGACTTCCTGCACTTTGTCCGGCGTCCATTTCGCCATCACGTCCTCGCGCACTTTGTCCATGCCGTACACGCGATCGTTCAGGTATTGCTTGTCTTCCCAGCCATTCTTGAAAATGTGATGCAGCACACCGAAGAGAAACGCAATGTCGCTACCGGAACGAATGCGCACGTACTGATCGGCCTTGGCGGCGGTGCGCGTAAAGCGCGGATCGACCACGATCATCTTGGCGCCATGCTCCTTGGCATGCAGGGTATGCAAGAGCGAGACAGGATGCGCCTCGGCAGCATTCGAGCCGATGAACAACATGGCTTTGCTGTTCTGCATGTCGTTGTAGGAGTTGGTCATGGCGCCGTAACCCCAGGTGTTGGCCACACCGGCCACGGTGGTCGAATGACAGATACGCGCCTGGTGATCGCAGTTGTTTGAGCCCCACAGCGAGACGAACTTGCGCATGAGGTAGGCCTGTTCGTTGCTGTGCTTGGAAGAGCCGATGAAATACACCGAATCCGGCCCGTCGGCCTTGCGCAGCGCCAGCAGCTTCGTGGAGATTTCTTCGAGAGCCTGATCCCAGGTGATGCGCTGGTATTTTCCCTCCACCAGCTTCATCGGATACTTCAAGCGCATTTCGCCGTGGCCGTGTTCGCGGACGGCCGCGCCCTTGGCGCAATGCGCACCGAGGTTGATTGGAGAATCAAAGACCGGCTCCTGGCGCGTCCACACGCCGTTTTCGACCACCGCGTCGACAGCGCATCCGACCGAACAATGGGTGCACACGGTGCGCTTGACCTCGGCTTGCGTCGCGGGTTTCTCGTCCGCGGCCTGCGCCTTCTTCATCATGGCGAAAGGCAATTGTGCGGCAAACGCACCCACGCCAGCGGCCAGTCCGGAGCGCTTGAGGAAGGCGCGACGATCCAGGGTCTGCGGCTGCATCGAGGTCAGATCGCCGGCCAGATCGCGTGTGAGAGTACGCCCCATGCGATCAGTTCGACCAGTGCGGGCCGGCTGTGCGGAAGCGAATTTCCGGGTCAGTGCCATCGTCTTCTCCTCAAAGGCGCGTGGTGCGGTAGTAGTTTTGCACGTGGGCGGTAAGGCGATAGCCCTTGCTGACTTCCGGCTTTTTCTCCTCGCTGTCGTCGGCTGCGACCGTCACCAGCTTAGCGCCAACGGCCGCCGCCGCAGCGGCGCCGCCCAGGCCGAGGGTCGCAAGAAAGCGGCGGCGTTTCATCTGTATAGAAGAAGTATCTTTCTTGTCCATTCCGTGCTCCTGTACTGGCGCTATTACTGATGCTATTCACTGCGAAGGTATTCGCGTTCCATATCCAGAAAAGCGCGGCAGAAAGCCGCCACGCTGCAATAAAAATCAACATTCGCATCGGCTTCGATGCCATCGCAAAGCCGACCATACCAGGTGGCGATATGGCGCGCGAAAAAGCGACGTTGCGCCGCGGCGTTCCCGTCCGGCACATCCTCGCCATCGAGGATCAACTGACGCATCACATCCGCCAGCGCAGCGATGTGGTCTTCGGGTTCGCTGGCATCATCGGCGCGGGTGTAACCCAATTCAGCAAGATCGTTGCGCAATTCCACCAGCGGCCGCTCGTTGAGAAAACCGGCAAGATAGAACGAGCCGTAGAGCAACACCTCCGGCCGGCCTACGCCGATAAAGGTGTCGTCATACTCGGCATGTACCGCGCCCGGCTCGGCCTCGGCCGCCGCCAATCGCAAGGCATCCCATGCCGCCGGCAGTGCTGCGAGTGCTACATCGGCGGCATGGGTATTCAGCGGCATACCATGGGTCAACTCATGTAACAGACCCGCATCCGGCGCCGCATAGAACAATCGCGCCAGCAGCGCGTAGCAACCTGCCCGCGCCTCCTCCTGCGGATCGAGGGCTTCATTGGTCGCGCTCTTCAAAGCTGCTGGCATAATGTATTTATAGGTCAGAAATCGTCGGGTCGCGAGATTTGTTTTGCAGCATGTCTTTCACCCGGCAGTCGGCGCACATTTGCAAACGCGCCAACGCATCGCTGTCGGCAAACATGGCGTGGCCGGAAAGCTTGGCCAGCATGGCGTCTATCATTTGCCGCGTGGCGAACGGCGTGCCACAGCGCACACAGGCGAATGGCGCGGCCTCGTTGAGCACTTGCTCGCGACGCGCTTCGGTACCGGGCAACAAGCGCGGCAGCAGCGCCAATGCGCCTTCCGGGCAGGTATTCACGCACAAGCCGCATTGCACACAATTGCGTTCCAGGAACCTCAGGCGCGGCGTATCAGGCGTATCCATGAGCGCGCTGGTCGGGCAAGCGCCGGCACAGGCGAGACATAGCGTGCATTTCTGGGTATCGAGTTTGAGCCCGCCAAAGGGTGCACCGGCAGGCAGCGGCAGCCCCGCCTTGGGCAGCGGCTGCGGGGCTTGCTCGGCGAGATGATCGATGGCGAACTCCAACGCGCGACGCTTTTCAGTCGGCGCGGCATAGACGGCGGCTTTCGCCACACCTGCGGCCGGCGCCAAGGCCCATAGCGCGGATTCGAGTGCCTCAGATTCATCGGTTTGGATCAGCGAAAAATGTGCGCCAGCATAGCCTAACGCGCCGAGCAGGGTCTCGCCATAAGCCATCTGTTTGCGCAGTGCCTCGGCATAGCTGTCAGTCATATCCGACGCGGCCAACACCACGCACTGGTTTGCCCCATAGGCGAGCGCGGCCAGCAGCACATCGAGTCCGCCGGCGGCGACGTCATGCAGCTCCAGCGGAATCACCCGCGCCGGCAGCCCCTTGCCCAGGCGACCCAGGCGCATGAGCTGCTCGCGACCCGTCTTGCCGTCATGCAGCAGCAGGCAGGCGGCCTCGCCGCCTGCCGCGCGGTAGGCGGCCAAAGCGGTGCGCATGCGCTCCGCGAGGTGCGACGGCGCAGGATAGGCGTAGCGCACTGCGCCGGTCGGGCAAACCGTGGCGCAGCCACCGCAACCCTGGCATAGGTGCGGATCGATGCGCGCAAAATCGCCCGCCGAGGTGATGGCGGCGGTGGAACAGACGTCGAGACAGCGCGTGCAACCGGTTACCGCATTGCGACTGTGGGCGCACAAGGCGGGCGCAATCTGGGCATAGCGCGGTTGCTCGAATTCGCCCACCAGTGCGACCAGTTCGCGGACGGCCGTGGCCTGGTCAAGCGCATCGCGGCCCGGGGCGCGATAACCCATGGGCGGCTGCGGCGTGCGCAGGGTGGGATCAGCGCAAAGATCCAGCACGAGATCAAAGCGCCCCACCCCCGCTCGCTCCACATCGCCGCGTGCAAAATCGATCGCGCCGATGGCGCCACAGGCGGTGACGCAATCACGATGGTCGCGGCACTTTTCCAGATCGATCTGAAGCGTGGCGCCAATAGCGCCTTCCGGACAAGCCCGCACGCAGGCGTTGCAGCGCGTGCAGCGTTGTAGATCGATGGGATTGTGCTGCTGCCAGGTGGCCGAAAACGCGCCAAGATAACCGTCAAGGCGCACCGACGCGCCCGAATAAACCGGGTAATCGCGTTGCGACGGCAGCTCGCCGTGACGCGCGGCAGTAAGTAGCACCGTGACGTCGAGCTGGCCTTTGAGCGCCTCGGCCCAATACAGCGCGGCCTCCGCCGGCCCGACGATCAGCAAGGCGCCTTGCGAGGCGAACGACACGGCCGGCACGGGCGCAGCTTCGGCCCCGCTGGCCATCGCCAATAACGCCGCCATCTTGGGCGTGGCGCTCGCGCCCTGCACCGACCAGCCAGCCTGCTCACGAATATTGACGAAGCGCAGATTGCCGGCAAAATCCGCCGCCTCGGCCAGTTCGGCGAACAACGGCGCTTCCTGGGTGCAGGCGACGACGATATCCTCACCTTCCTTAAGCGCCGCCTGAAAGCGAGCAAGCTCGTGCCGGCACAGCGCGCTGCTCACCGACAAAGGCGCCGTCTGCTTGAGCGCGCGCGCCAGCGCCTCGCCATCGATCGCGACGCTGGCGTTGCAATTGCATAACTTGAAAGTTTTAATCGTTGGATTCATGGCGTGGCTGGGGCGTGGCTTCCGTTGTCTGCTGCGCCTGCGGCAGCGACAATTCAGGCGCGGTATCGGCTTCGTCGCCCCGGGGTTCTTCGACGCCCGGGAAACTGCGCGCCATTAATTGACGCAACATCTCCTCGGGGATGGGGTCGAAGGTATTGAAGTCCTCGACATAGACATCAAGGCCATCCATCTCATTGAAGGGGCCGCTGTGGAAGAGTTTTTTCAGTGCCGCGCGTTTGAGGGGTTCTTCCACCTGCGGCTGAAGAAAGCCCGAAAACTCACTGGAGAAATCCAGGCTATCAAGGGAAGGCAGCACAGCCTGGGGCGGCGCGATGGCGTACGGTACGGGTGGCAATGCGGATGGCAACGGCGCCACGGCACGCTTCAGCCGCGACCAACGAGCCAGGAAATGCTCTTTTCCATACGCCATTGCGATGACCCCGGGAAATGCAGGCGCTTCAGGTAAGGCTGCTGCACTATCGGTGGAATAACCCTACCGCCGTCGACTTGTTGGCCGTTCCCTTACGCCCCATAATTGCGGCCAGCGAAAGATTCATGGCCGCGATTCCGCAAGTAGCGACGGTCAGCACTAACCCGGATAGTAGTGAAACTGGTTTGCAAAGGCAAAGATGCGCAACGAATCGTTAACGCCCGACGAAGTGCCGATGCACCTGAAGGGCTTCGTGCCCCCTACTTCTGCGGCAACGTCGAAGCACGCCGAAGGCACCTTGATCGATAAGTACGGTCGTCACATCACCTATATCCGGCTTTCCATCACCGACCGTTGCGATTTTCGCTGCCACTACTGCATGGCCGAAGAAATGCAGTTCCTGCCGCGCGAACAGATCATGAGCCTGGAGGAATGCTTGCGCGTGGTGCGTACCTTCGTTGGCATGGGCGTCACCAAGGTGCGCATCACCGGCGGCGAACCGCTGGTGCGCCACAACGCCATGTGGCTGCTGGGCGAGATCGGCAAGCTGCAAGGGTTGAAAGAATTGGTGATGACGACCAACGGCTCCCAGCTTGAACGCTACGCCGGCGAAATGCGCGCGGCCGGCGTGAAGCGAGTGAACATCAGCCTCGACACGCTGGATGCGGCACGCTTCAAGGACATCACGCGCGTCGGCGATTTGAGCAAGGTGCTGCGTGGCATAGACGCAGCCCGCGAGGCGGGCTTCGAAGGCATCAAGCTCAACACCGTGATGATGCGTGGTTTTAACGACGGCGAATTACGTGATCTGGTGCAGTTCGCCATCGATAAGGGCGTGGATATTTCCTTCATTGAGGAGATGCCCCTGGGCGCCGTGGATCATGCCCGCGCCGACACCTACTACAGCAGCGACGATGCCTTGGCACAACTCAAACAGCGCTTCGAGCTGGTCAGCTCGGCCGAGAGCAGTGGCGGCCCGGCCAAGTATTGGCGCATCCCGGGCAGCCAGACCAAGGTCGGTTTTATCTCACCGCACTCACACAACTTCTGCGACAGCTGCAACCGCGTGCGCATCACTTGCAAGGCCGAGCTTTACCCGTGCCTGGGGCAGAACGACGCGCTGGACCTGATGCCCGCGCTGCGCAATTTTCCCGATGATGACGCACCACTGCGTCAGGCCATAGTCGATTCCATGGGCATCAAACCCAAGGGCCACGATTTCAACGAGCAGATGACCCAGCCCCAGGTCGTGCGCTTCATGTCCATGACAGGTGGCTGAGTGCCGCTAACAAAATGCCGCTGACTTTGTTGCGCCGCCTTGCCGTACTAAGGTGTACGGTCTGCGGCGTCGCGTCGCGTCAGGGGCGCTTCGCTGCATTTTGTTAGCGTTAAGCGTTAAGCCTCGCGCCTCAACCATGCCCTACCGACCCGAACTCACCGACGCTGCCCGGCCCGCCACGATCACCATCGACGCCCTCAACGAGCGCGGCGAAGTGGTGCCGACGCAGATCGCCGGCGAACATCCGCTGACGCTTTATCTCGACAAGCGCGAGATCGTCACCCTCATGACGCTGGGTGCCGCACCCGAAGCGCTGATCATTGGCTACCTGCGCAATCAGCGGCTGGTATCGCAGTTGGAAGACATCGTTTCCGTGCAAGTCGATTGGGAAACGAATTCGGCTGCCGTCACCACGCGCCGCCAGATAGACGACCTCGATGAGCGCATGGGCAAACGCACTGTAACCACGGGCTGCGGCCAAGGCACGGTGTTCGGCGACCTGATGGAAGCCCTGGAAAAAGTTCATCTGCCCGCCGACGCGCGCCTCGATCAGACCACGCTCTATGGCCTGCTCGACGCCGTGCGCCGCTACGAATCCATCTACAAACAAGCCGGCGCGGTGCATGGCTGCGCCCTGGCCCAGGGCAGCGAGATTTTAATGTTCATCGAAGATGTGGGCCGGCATAACGCCGTGGACGCCATCGCCGGGCAAATGTGGCTGGATGGTGTTGATGGCGGCGACAAGATTTTCTACACCACCGGCCGGCTCACGTCCGAGATGGTCATCAAGGCCGCGCAAATGGGCATCCCGTTTCTGGTGTCGCGTTCGGGCCTGACGCAAATGGGCTATGACATCGCGCGCGATATCGGTATCACCATGATTGGCCGCTCGCAGGGCAAGCATTACCTGCTGTTCACCGGCGACGAGCGCTTCGTGAAAGAGCCGGCATGAGTGGGTACATTACAGGATTGATACTCGCCGGCGGCATGGGCCGTCGCATGGGGCAGCGCGACAAGGGCTTGCAGTTGTTTCGCGGCAAGCCTATGGCGCAATGGGCGATCGAGCGTTTGAAGCCGCAGGTCGACAGCATCCTCATCAACGCCAACCAGAACGCCGAGGCCTATGCGGCCTTTGGCTACCCAGTCGTGGCGGATCAGGTTCAGGGCTTTGCCGGCCCCCTCGCGGGGCTGCATGCGGGCCTGCTGGAATGCACGACGCCACTGCTGGTCACCGTGCCTTGCGACTCGCCCTTTCTGCCTTTGGATCTCGTTGCACGTCTGCGGGCAGCGCTGGAAGCAAACAACGCCAAACTCGCCGTAGCGAAAACCGGCGACCAACCGCATCCGGTATTTTCGCTCGTACGCCGCGAAGTGCTGGACAGCCTCACCGGTTTTCTCGTCACCGGCGGTCGCAAGATAGAAACCTGGTACGCCGCACTCAAGGTGGTGGAAGTGCCTTTTGAAGACGTGCAGGCCTTCGCCAACATCAACACACTCGAAGAACTCAACCTGCTTTCCGGAGAACAGTCTTGACCTCCATCCTGCGCGCACTGTCCTGCGCCGACGATTACGATCCCGACTCGCTCAAAGTTTCGCGCGCGCGGGACATCATCCTTGACCTGATGGAGCCCGTCGCCGGCACCGAGCGCCTGGCGGTTCGCGATGCGCTGGGCCGCGTGCTGGCCGAGGACATCATCTCGCCGGTAAATGTGCCGGGCCATGACAACTCGGCCATGGATGGCTACGCCGTGTGCCACGCCGACCTCGCCGCCGAGGGTAACACTGCATTGAAGCTCGCCGGCACCGCCTTCGCTGGGCGTTCTTACGAGGGCGCTATGCAGGCCGGCGAATGCGTGCGCATCATGACCGGCAGCGTCATGCCGCCGGGGGCGGATGCCGTGGTCATTCAGGAAGTGGCGCAGGCTGACGGCGACAACATCAGCATTCCACCCGGCCAGCAGCAAGGCCAAAACGTACGTTATGCCGGTGAGGATTTGCGCGCCGGTAGCGCGGCTGTTCATACCGGCAAGCTGATCCGCGCGGCCGAGCTAGGAGTCATCGCCTCGCTGGGCATAGGCGAAGTGACCGTGAGGCGCCGTCTGCGCGTGGCCTTCTTTTCCACCGGTGATGAACTGGTTTCCATAGGCTCGCCGCTCCAGGAAGGCGAGGTCTATGACAGCAACCGCTACACCCTGCACGGCATGCTGACGCGCCTCGGCTGCGACATCATCGATCTGGGCGTGGTTCGCGATCAGCCCGAGTTGATCGAAGCCGCCTTTCGCAAGGCCGCTGCTGCTGCGGATGTCGTCATTACTAGCGGCGGTGTCTCCGTTGGTGAAGCGGACTTCATCCGCGGTCTCATGACCAAGCTGGGCGAGGTGGCGTTCTGGAAAATCGCCATGCGGCCCGGCCGCCCTATGGCCTTTGGCCGCATCGGCACTGAGGATAGCGGTGCCTTCCTCTTCGGCCTGCCGGGCAACCCGGTGGCGGTGATGGTGACTTTCTACGCCTTCGTGCGCGAGGCGCTGTTGAAACTCATGGGTGTCTCGTCCGTCGAGCCCTTGCCGCAATTCCGCGTGCCCTGCGTCACACCCCTACGCAAGCGGCCGGGCCGTACCGAATACCAACGCGCCCTGCTATTCCGTGAAAGCGATGTGTGGAATGTACGTGCCACCAGCGCGCAAGGCTCCGGCATCCTGCGTTCCATGTCCGAAGCGAATTGCTTTGTGGTGCTGGAACACGACAGCGGCAACGTCGCAGCCGGCGATTTGGTGACGGTACAGCCGTTTGAGGGGTTGATTTAGGCGAAGTAAAACGGCCGGCCAATGGTATAGCCTTGCGCCAGATCTACGCCCATTTCGCGTAGCCGGTTCAGCGTGCCTTCGGTTTCGACAAACTCGGCGATGGTCTGCATGCCCAGCGAGTGGCTGATGTTATTGATGGCCAGCACAATCTCATGGTTCATCGGCTCGGAAAGCATGTCGCGCACGAAAGCGCCGTCGATTTTCACGTAGTCCACCGGCAGGTGCTTGAGGTAGGCGAAGGAGCACATGCCTGCGCCGAAATCATCGAGCGCAAAACGCAATCCCAGGCCTTTCAGGTCGCGTATGAGTTCCGCCGCCTTGACCAGGTTGGCCACAGCCAGGGTTTCGGTGATTTCAAAACAAATGGTTTCCGGCGGTACGTTGTGCAGCGTCAATTGCTCGCGCACGAATTGCGCAAAACGCGTATCGGCAATGCTGGCCGCTGACAGATTGATGTCGTAGAGCGGCAGCGGCTCGCCTTCACCTTGGGTGTCGCACTCGCGGCGGATGGCCGCAAAGGCGCTTTGCAGCACCCAGCGGTCTATGGCTTGCATCATGTTGTGGCGTTCGGCCGAGGGAATAAAGGCCATGGGCGGCACCAGTTTGCCGTCACGGTCGACCAGGCGCAGCAATAATTCGAAGTGGCGTGCGTTGGCGTTGTCGTCATTCAAGCCAGCGATACGCTGCCGGAACAGGCGGAAGCCATTGCGCTCGATGGCGTCCTGCACGGTTTCCACCATGTTCATATCAGCGCGCGCGCTACCGCTGGCCGGCTTGGCGTGGAAGACGCGAATCTGGTCGCGCCCGCCTTCCTTGGCCGCATAGCAGGCGGTGTCAGCCTGATCCAAGACTTCTTCGGCGCTGGCGGTCGGATCCGACAAGACGACCAGACCGATACTGGCGCCGACATGGAACACCGTGTCGCGCCAGACAAAGCGGAAGTCCGAGACCTCCATGCGGATTGCATTGGCGATGCGCAAAGCCTGTTCGACCGGGCAGGCGTGCAGCAGGACAACGAACTCGTCGCCACCCAGGCGCGCCAGCACATCGCTGGAGCGCACGCGGACGCGCAAGGCGGCAGCGATCTGACGCAGGAATTCGTCGCCGGCGGCATGACCGCTGCTGTCGTTGATGAGTTTGAAGCGGTCGAGATCGATGAACAGCAGCGTATGCTGCTTGCCCGACTCACCCCCGGCGGCGATGGCGGCGCGCAATTGTTCCTCGAAGCCGCGACGATTGATGAGCCCGGTCAGCGCATCGTGATTGGCCTGCCAGAATAGCTCCAGCGAAATGCCCTGCGGCACGCTGACATCCTGCATAGCCAGGAAGCTCACACTCTGACGGCCGGAGTCCTCGAAGGAACAACTGATATCCAGCACGTGCTCGCCATCGTTGGTGTCGCGCAACACGGCGCGCACCGCCGAGCCGGCGGTGGTTTCGCTCAAGAGCTTGTCGAGCTCGATCTGATGGCCGTCGGCGGCGCCGCGCAGTTGGAACACCTCGGCAAAGGGCCGGCCCGACATGCGGCGCTGTTCAATGCCGGCGAGCTTGCCGGCGGCGGCGTTGCCGAAAAGAATGTGGCCAGCATCATCAATACCCACCACGGCGATATCGACGCAGCGCAAGGCCGTTTCGATGAGTGTGACCTGATCGCGCAGACGATTGCCGCCGAAGTTGTTCCAGGTCAGCCAGCCGCTCAGCGCGCCCACGCCGCCGACGCTGGCAAACCAGAACATCGCGCCAGGCTCGGTGGCGGAACTCTGCGCAGTCGCCAGAGCGAGACTACAGGCCAGCAAAGTGGCCACGGCCAAAACACCACGTAGATATAGCTTGAAGCGACCTGAGTTCATTGTTGCTTAATCCGTCAATTTGGGATGAGGTGTAACGCCGATCTGACCTTCCACGCCATCCAGTTCGACGCGCTCGATGCGCGCGAAATGGTCGCTGATTTTTCTGCTGCTGATTTGCACGTCCTGCACGTCTTTCTGGGCCTGGTCGATATGCGTGGCGAGCCGCTGCATGCGCTCGTCGAAGCGCGCGAAATCTTTGGAGAGTTTGCCCAGCGCGTCCTTGATGATGTGAATCTGGTGGCGTGTTTCCACGTCCTTCAACACGGCGCGCGCGGTGTTGAGCACCGCCATCAAAGTGGTCGGCGAGACAATCCAGACGCGCTTCTGCATCGCATAGGCCACCACTTCGGGGTGATAGGCGTGAATCTCCGCGAACACCGCCTCCGCCGGCACGAACATCACGGCGCCGTCCGAGGTTTCGTTGGCAATGATGTACTTGGAACTGATGGCATCGACATGCCGCTTGATATCGGCGCGAAAGGCGGACTGCGCCAGGCGGCGGTCGGTTTCGCCCGATCCGGCCTCGAACATGCGATGGTAGTTTTCGAGCGGAAACTTGGAATCGACGGCGACCATGCCGGTCGGCTGGGGCAGTTTCAACACACAGTCGGCGCGAGTGCCGTTGGACAGCGTGTATTGAAACTCGAAACCGTCGGGCGGCAGGATGTTGCGCACCAGGCTTTCGAGCTGCACTTCGCCGAAAGCGCCGCGCGCCTTTTTGTCGCCCAGCAGCTCTTGCAGGCTGACGACATTGGTGGTGAGGCCGTCGATCTTCTTCTGCGCTTCGTCGATGGTCGCCAGACGCGCCATGACGCTGACGAAGGTTTCGTTGGTTTTCTTGAAGCCTTCGTCAAGGCGCTCGCTGACGCGCCCACTGATCTGCTCCAGCCGCTCGTTGATGGTGCGCGTGAGCGCCTCGATACTTTGCGCCAACTGCGCCGTCGCCTGGCCCAGGCCAGACTGCAACAGCTCGCGGTCGGCCCGCGCTTGTTCCGAAAGGCGCGTCAGCATGGCTTCACGCTGCTCCGCCAAAGCCTTTTGCAAGGCCAGATTCAGGGCCTGGATGGCTTCGCGCGTTTGCGTCAGTTCGCCGGCGGTGGAGGCTCGTAATCTTTCGGTGGATTCGCCGTTGAGAGAACTCAGGCGATCGCTCTGCTTGAGCAAAGCGTCTTGGAGATCGGCAAGCGTCGTCTGACGCTGCTGAGAATGCAACTGCTCTAGCATATAGGGCAGCGCCTTCGTCGCCGCATGCAGCACAGCGATGCGCCAGATAACGAAAACAAGCGCTGCCGCGACGCAAACCGCTGCCGCAATCGTCCAAATGTCAGACATCCCCCCCCCACGTCCCCTGCGGAGCCACATCGCACGCAGTGCTTGCCCGCAACTCTTACCTATACCTCGATGCTACAGTCGTTGTATTTCTTGTTTGAAAAAATTATATCAGTCGAGGCTGGCACTGCCTATGCCTTTCGTCGATTTCAGTGGGCGCCTGTGGCTTGCATGCCACACCTAACGCAGCAGGCTGGCAACGTTCGAAAGCGAGGCCGGCAGCTTCTCTGTCCCGCGACGCATAATTTTGCCGCCGGCATGAACGATAAGACTGCCAAAAAAGTGGCAATTCGGGATTGAGTTCGATTCCGAAGTCGAATTGAGCGAATGATAACTTTGCCGATCGAAAAATTTTGAACAATATTTTTGCCGATGGTCGGCTAGGCGGCCACTGCAGGCATTGGCGTACGTTAGGCCAATAATCGCCCCGAACGTCCGCTCCCCTCAGAGGGCGAACTCACCCTATCGACCCTGAGCGGCCCTACGATGTTTTCGAAGGCAGTCGTTTGGAGATGTCCATTAACTTCGGTGCGACTCCCCGCTCAGAACGTCATCTGCCAGGACGCTGCCAGCCAGGCATTGGGCATGCTGCCCTTCGTGGTGGCATTGAGCATCAGCGACGCGACGCCCTCACCCAGTTTGCCCTCGATGCCCACCCCGGCACGCAACCAGTCACGCTCGTTGTTCTGGCCGGGGAGATCGAAGCCGAACAATCCGATGATCTGGCCCGAAGTACGCATGCCGGTCTGCTCGAAGCGATGCGCTGCTTCCAGCGTGCCCAGCAGGTGCGCGTTGCCAGCAGCGATCGGCTGGCTGGCGTTGATGCCTAAGCGCAATTCCGTCGCTTTGTCTTTCCGCGCATCAAATCGCGCCGGAAAGCCGCCATCGGTTTCGGTGTAAGCATCCAGGCGGGCTTCGGCATAGTCGAGATCGACATAGGGTGACAAGCCGACATCCGCAGCATGGATGAGGTTCTCCCAATCCAGCCGGGCGCGTACGCCCCAGGTCTGCGTGTTCGGGTCGCCATTGGAGCTATCCTGCACCCCGGCATTCTGGTAGCCACGGCGAATGTCCGCATCGCCCCAGTGGCCGTAGGCACTCAAGGTGGCATAAAGACCCGCGTCACCTTGGTCCTGGCTCAGCGGCACCAGCGCCTCGGCAACCACATACGTGCCATCGGCATTGACGCGCCCGTTGAGGGCCAGATTCTGCTTGGCCCAGGTCTGGCCCAGGGAGATGTTGACCTGCACGGGACCGAAGTTGCGACCCAGGCCCACCTCGGCCAGACCGATATCGCCATTGCGACTGCCATGATCATCGCGTCCCCAATCACCGGCCAGCCAGAAGGCATCACGACCGGCTGCCACCCGATGCGCCAGCGGCCGGCTGTGGGCGCCTTGCAGCACGGTGCCCATCGTGGTCAGCGCCATGTTGCTGCCGGTGGTGGCGGCGCCGAGGCTGTCTTGGATGTCGGCCAGGGTGATGAGGCCGCTGTTGCCGCGGGCGATAAAGGCTTGGTCATTTTGAAGTTGCCCGACCACTACGCTGCCGTCGCTGTTGGTGGCATTGGCGGACGCCGTGATATCGGCAGGTACGGTCACGCCGCTGGCGCGCAGCCAGTCTTCGACGCTTAGCATGCCGGTCTTTTCAGTCCAGCGGAAGGCGCGCAACGAATTACTCCCCGTTGCTGCGGCTGCACCGTCATATGCATAACCAACAACCACTCTACCATCGGCACTGACGCCATTGGCGAATGAATATGTCCCGCCATTCAGAACACCCAGGCTCACCATGCCGGTACCGGCCGTCCAGCGGAAGGCGAGAGCGAAATAAGGTGACAAGTTGTTTTGATTCTCCGAATAGCCCACCACCACGCTACCGTCAGCACTGACGCCGGTGGCGAATGAAGATGCTCCACCATTCAGTAGACCGAGGCTGATCATGCCTGTTGCCGCCGTCCAGCGGAAGGCGCGCCAGCCGCTGGACGCGCCGTTTTCTGCGTTGCCCACCACCACGCTGCCGTCGGCATTCACGCCTTTGGCGCTGGATCTGTTCCCGTCATTCAGGCGGCCTAGACTTACCATGCCCGTTGCCGCCGTCCAGCGGAAAGCGCGACTATAAGCGCCAGTTGCCGCATAGTCCGATTCGCCCACTACGACGCTGCCGTCGGCACTGACGCCGTTGGCAAATGAATCTGGTCCGCCATTAAGGGTGCCCAGACTCACCATGCCAGTTTCCGCCGTCCAGCGAAAGGCAACATCCGTCATCATGGTACTGTAACGGGTGCTGGCGGTGCTTCCCACCACGACGCTGCCGTCGGCACTGACGCCGTTGGCAAACGAATGCATCAACAGCCCACCCTTCAGATTATCCGGACTCACCAAGCCTGTTTCTGAGGTCCAGCGGAAAAAAAGTGACTGATTGCCGAAGCTGGAGTGTCCAACTACCACACTGCCATCAGCACTGACGCCACTGGCATGAGTGCCAGAATTTGGCACCGCTGAAGCCAAGCCGATGATGCCATTCGCCGTCCAGCCAACGTGGGGCGATAGCGCAAACGCCACTAACATCGCAGTAGCCAGCGTGGTGCGTAGAGGCGGTATCTTGAGTCTCGGCAGTTTCCGGATGGTGGCAGTGGGCGGACAGTTCGGTCGTTGCATGAGCTTCGCCCCTTCGTTGTTGGTGGAGAATGTGTCGCGAGCGCCGTGACGGCGTGGCTTGACATAGTGATTGCCAAGGCCAGGTGATGCTAGGGGCATAGGGCTGGACTGTCAAGGCGAAGTGCGTTCCGATTGGGTTGAGACTGAGCGCGGTGTTGGTCTACGATATTGGCCCGCACTTGTTGATCATGAATTTTGCTCATGGCTGTTTCCCCCAGCCAAGCAGCGCTCGGGTTGACCAGATCGGCGAACGGGTTTTCAGTTGCCCGCGCTGGCGCGACGTCAAGGTCGGCTTTCGGCTAAATCACTGAAGGTCGGCTCCTGGCTGAGAGCCGAAGTTCGCTGATTGTCCCGTAAGCAGCCACTGGGGAATCATGCGCCTATCGCGAACGGCCGCTTACGGGCTTTGGAAGCATATCTTTGCCCCGCTCTATTGGAAGCATATGCTCGCCGAAGCGGCAAGTTTTGCTTCCCGGGACATTCTCGGCAACAAGACTTTCGCGCAGGCTATACCTGAAAACGGTTTGACATCAGGTATAGCTAGGCCAAGGCCCGCAAGCTCTGTAGCGCCGGCGTACGCAGGCTGCGCCGGGTGCCGAGCAGGCCGGCGAGCGTCACGCCCAGTAAACCACCGGCCATGCCTATGGGCAACGCCGTCCAGGCCAGCACGTAGGGCAGATGAAAGACAAAGCGGCCGATCAGGCTGCTGATGAGTGTCGCGCCAAAACCGCCCACCAGTCCGGCAACCACGCCCAGCCCGGCAAACTCGGTGATGAGCGCGGCACGCAACTGCCTGTTGCGCGCGCCCAGCGTGCGCAACACGGCCAACTCAAAGACGCGCTCGTCGTGCGTCGATTCCAGCGCGGCATACAGCACCGCCAGACCCGCCAGGAGTGAAAACGCGAATACAAACTCCACCGCCTGCGCCAATTGATCCATCATGGTCTTGAACTGGCGCAGCACGGCGGCCACGTCGATCACGGTGATGTTGGGATAGGCGCTGACCAGCTCATTCACGAACCGGCTCTCCTGCGCCGCCGGCATGGCGGGCAAATGGAAGCTGGTGATAAAGCTGGTCGGATAAGGCGCCAACAGCTCGGGCGTGCCGATGACGAAGAAGTTCACGCGCATGGAATCCCACTCCAGTTTGCGCAGCGAGGTGATCTTCGCTTCAACGCGCTGGCCGGCGATGTCATACACCAGCATATCGCCTAGCTTGAGGCGTAGCGTATCGGCCAGGCCCTGCTCCACGGAAAGCTGCGCCGGATTGGTGGCCGCCTCGCTTGGGAGGCCAAACCAGCGGCCCGCACTGACGGAGTTACCCGAGGGCATATCGTTCATCCAGGAAAGATTGAATTCGCGTTCGACCAACCGCTGGGCGCGCTCTTCCGCATAGTCCGCCGCCGCAACCGCACGCCCATTCACTGCCACCAGCCGCCCGCGTATCATCGGCAGCAACTTGGGGTCGGCGATACCGCGTGCGGCAAAAAACGTGCGCAGCGGCTCGCGCTGCTCCGGTTGGATATTGAAGAGGAAACGATTCGGCGCGTCCGGTGGCAGACTGCGCTGCCAACTTGCCAGCAGATCGTCGCGAGCCAGCGTCAGCAATAGCAGCGCGGTAATGCCCAAACCTAGCGCCACCGCCTGCACCATGCTGCTGCCACGCCGGCGCACCAGCGAGGCCAGGCCATAGCGCCAGCCGGCGCCGCTCACACCGCCATGGGTTCGCAGACGAGCCGCGACACCGAGCGCCACACGGGCCACCAGGGCATAAATCGCCACCGCCACCGCAAAGAGGCCCAGCACCCACAACCCCAAGGCGACATCGCCCGCCATCCACAACATCAGTCCGGCCAGCACCATTGCGCCAGCGGCATAGCTGCTCCAGGCCAGCGGTTCGGCGCCTACCCATTCCCGTCGTAAAACTCGGATCGTCGGCACATTGCGCAAGCGCAGCAGCGGCGGCAGCGCAAAACCGGCGATCAAAGCCAGCCCCAAACCCAAGCCATGCGCGAAGGGCCGCCATGAGGGCGGCGGCAAGGGTGTGGTAAGTAAAGTAGTCAGCAGCGTTTCCAGCGCGAGCTGTGCGATGTAGCCAGCGATGCAGCCGAGCACGGAGACCAGTACGCCGAAGAGCAAAAACTCACCGAGGAAGATACGAACGATCTGCCCTTCGCTGGCGCCCAAGCAGCGCATCACAGCGCAGCCATCGAGATGCCTTTGCATGAAACGACGTGCTGCCAGACCCACGGCAACAGCGGCCAGAATCACCGACAGTAGCGCAGCAAGCCTCAGAAATTTTTCGGCACGCTCAAGGGCGTTTTTCACTTCGGGCCGCGCGTTGTTAATGTCTTCCAAACGCTCGCCCCGCTTGAGCCGGGCTTCTGCCCACTTTTGATAGCCGGCAATATCGCCCGGCTCACCCGCGAAATGCAAACGCCAGGTGGCGCGGCTACCCGCCTGCAAGAGTTGCGTCGCCGGCAGGTCATCGATGTCCATCAACAAGCGTGGCGCGATGTTGAAGAAATTCATGCCGCGATCCGGCTCTTGCGTGATCACCGCACTGACGGTCAGGCGCGTGCTGCCCAGCGCCAGCGTGTCCCCGGTCGTGACGCCCAGCGCGGCGGTGAGACGCTCGTCCAGCCACACTGTGCCGCGTGCTGGTGTGGCTTGCGTGGCGGCGTCTGCCGCGTTGAGCGTGGGCGCGCTGCGCAGCGTGCCGCGCAGCGGATAACCCGGCCGCACGGCCTTGATTTCGGCCAGATGGCTAGCTTCTTTGTATGCTGCCATGCTAGGAAAGCTGATGCTCTCGGCGATGTGCAGACCCCGCCGTTCCGCTTCACGCCGGTATTCATCCGCCCAGGGATGATCGGCGATGAGCAACAAATCGCCCCCAAGGAGTTGATGCGCCTCCTGCGCTAGCGCGCGGCTCAAACGATCGGTGAAGAAATTCACGCTGGTAAGGCTCGCCACCGCGATGAGCAAGGCCAACCCCAGGAGCCGCAACTCGCCCGCACGAAAATCGCGCCTGAGCATTTGCCAGGAGAGGTGGAAACTGAGATGGAAACTGAGCTTCGCTTTCATCGGGACACCAAGTTCAGTAGGGTATGGGTAGGGTGGGCAGCTTTGCTGGCCACGCGGAAAATAATCTGATCGAGGAACGCGTGGGCAGCAAAGCTGCTCACCCTACACCTACTTTTTTTGGGACTGCGCTCATAGTTCCCTCATTTTATCTATCGCCTGCTCGACGCGATCCACGGCGATGACTTCAATGCCCCTGATGGCATGTTTAGGCGCATTGGACTTGGGAATCAGCGCATGGGTGAAGCCCAGTTTGGCGGCTTCTTTCAAGCGCTCCTGGCCGCGCGGCGCGGGGCGGATTTCGCCGGCCAGTCCAACTTCGCCGAAGGCAACGAGCTTGCGCGGCAGCGGCCGGTTGCGCAGCGACGATACGATGGCCAGCATCACCGCCAAGTCGGCCGCCGGCTCGCTGATTTTCACGCCGCCCACCGCATTCACGAACACATCCTGATCGAAGCAGGCAATGCCGGCATGACGATGCAATACGGCCAGCAACATAGCCAGGCGGTTCTGTTCGAGGCCGACGCTCAAGCGCCGCGAGCTGGGCGCATGCGCCTCATCCACCAGCGCCTGGATCTCCACCAGTAGCGGCCGCGTGCCTTCCTGCGTCACCATTACGCAGGAACCGGACACCTGTTTGTCGTGCTGCGACAAAAATAGCGCAGACGGATTGGACACGCCTTTCAAGCCCTTCTCCGTCATCGCGAACACGCCGAGCTCGTTGACCGCGCCGAAACGGTTCTTGAATGCGCGCACCAGGCGAAAACTCGAGTGCGTATCGCCTTCGAAATACAACACCGTATCGACGATGTGCTCCAGCACGCGCGGACCGGCAATCGCGCCTTCCTTGGTCACATGGCCGACGAGCAGGATCGTCACGCCCTGCTGCTTGGCGAGGCGCGTGAGCTGCGCCGCGCATTCGCGAACCTGCG
>JAYUNL010000114.1:0-34314 GCA_043761745.1 Rhodocyclaceae bacterium | reverse complement strand
GTCGCTAAAGCTGCCGATATCCAGCGTGCCGCTGTTCACCGTGACGCCGCCGCTGCCCAGCGCGTTATTCACGCCATAGGCCAGCGTGCCGGCGTTGACAGTGGTGAGGCCCGAGTAAAGATTGTTGCCTGTCAGCGTTAGTGTGCCGGCGCCAGCTTGGATGAGCGCACCGGTGCCGCTGATGACGCCGCCGAAGGTGAGCGCATTCGAACGATTGAAGACCAGTGTCGCGTTGTCGGTGACGTTGCCGACGATGCTACCGGTGGCACCGCCCGCGCCAATTTGCAGCGTGCCGGCGCTGATCGTGGTGCCACCTGTATAGGTGTTGGCGCCGGAAAGTGTCAGTGTGCCAGCACCTAGCTTGGTGAGGGCCCCGGCGCCACTGATGACAGCGCCGTAGGTGATTGCGTCCGAGCGGTTGAAAGCCAGCGTTGCATTGTCGGTGATGTTGCCCACGACGCTGCCCGAAGCGCCACCGGCGCCGATCTGCAAGGTGCCGGCGCTGATGGTGGTGGCGCCGGTATTCGTGTTGTTGCCGGAGAGCGTCAGGGTGCCGCTGCCGACTTTGCTTAAGGCCACCGTGCCGCTGCCGTTCTGCATGACACCGGCGAAAGTGGTGCTGGTATTGTTGCCGCCGGCACTGAGGGTCGCGCTGCCAGCGACGCCACTGGTAACGCTGGTTCCAGCCACGCCGGCCAGCGAGCCGATGGTGCTGCTGTAGCCATTGAGATCCAGTATCGACGTGCCATTCAGCGTCAGCGCGCTGCCCGACGACAATGCGTTCGTTGCACCGACTTGCAAGGTGCCGGCGTTGACCGTGGTCGCGCCGGTGTAGGTATTGGCGCCCGTGAGCGTCAGTGTGCTGGCGCCGGCCTGGGTGAGGGCGCCGCTGCCGCCGATGACGCCGCCAAAGGTAAGCGCATTCGAGCGGTTGAAAACCAGCGTCGCGTTGTCGGTGATGTTGCCAACGACGCTGCCTGTTGTGCCGCCCGCGCCGATTTGCAGCGTGCCGGCGCTGATTGTTGTGCCACCGGTATAGCTGTTGTTGCCGGCGAGCGTGACGGTGCCTGCCGTGGTCTTGGTCATCGCGCCCGCGCCGCCGAGAATGGCGCCGATACTGCCGCTCTGCACGGCGTAAGATGTGCCGCTCAGTACCCCGCTTGTGCCGTTGATGTTGCCGCTGACCAGTGTCACTGCACCGACGCTGTCGCTGAAGCTGCCGATGTTCAACGTGCCACCACTCACCGTAACGCCGCCAGTAGCCAGCGCGTTATTCACGCCATAGGCCAGGGTGCCGGCGCTGACTGTGGTGAGGCCGGTATAGGCATTGTTGCCGGAGAGCGTGACCGTACCGGCGGTGGTTTTGGTCATCGCGCCGGCACCACCGAGGATGGCGCTAATGCTGCCGCTCTGCACGGCGTAAGACGTGCCGCTCAGTACACCCGTCGTGCCGTTGATGTTGCCGCTGACCAGCGTCACCGCACCGACGCTGTCGCTGAAGCTGCCGATGTTCAGTGTGCCGCCACTCACGGTGACGCCGCCCGTGGCCAGCGCATTGTTCACGCCATAGGCCAGGGTGCCGGCATTGATCGTGGTGAGGCCGGTATAGGTGTTGGCGGAACTCAGTGTGAACGTGCCGCTACCTTGCTTCGCCAACGAACCGGCGCCCGAAATGACGCCGCCTTGAGTGACGGCGCCGGGCGCATTCAGGGTGAGCACACCGCCCAGCGTATTGACGTTTCGCAGATTGCTGATGCCGCCAGCGCCGGCATTGAGCGTGACGTTCAACTGGCCGACGGTCGAAGTGAGGTTGGCGCCGGCGTTGAAGGTGATGTTGTTGGTGGCGTTCAGCGTCAGCGTCGCGTTGGCGCCGCCTGTTTTGCCGATGGCGTTGGCGACGGTGATGTTGCCGGCTTGACTGCTGGGCGCCGCAGTGCCGGTGGTGACGGTAACGCTGGTACCAACGTTGAGCGACGCCAGAATACTGGCGACGGTAAGGACGGCGCTGTCGGTGGTGGTGGTGAAGATCGGGCCGGCGGAAATGTTGCTGTTCGGGCCGGTTGTCTGGATAGTGATGTTGTTCGGGTCGAGCAGCCAGAGGCCCGCCGCGCCGAAGGGTGAAGCGGCGTCGACCTGTCCTTGCGCGTCGAGATAGGCTTTGCCCGAGGTTTCGACGAAGCCGCCGTCGCCGCTCAGGACGCCGCCACGGGCGCTGATGTGGCCGTAAAAGCGCGTCGCATCGTCCGCCCAAAGTACGACTTTGCCGCCATCGCCCATTTGCGTGGCATCGGCATCGACGCTGGCGGTTGGCGCAACGTAAGTGGCGCTGGCGTTATGTACCGCCGCGTTCTTGCCTTGGTAATCGCCACCAATCAACACGGTGCCGCCGCCGGCATAGCCGGAAGCGCTGACTTGCGCGCCGTCGAGCAGGGCCACTTTGTCACCGGTGACGTGGATGGTGCCGCCGGTTTCACCGGCGTTCAAGCCCGAGGCATCAAGTTTGCCGCTGTTGGCAACGATGCCCGCGTTACCCCCATCAAGACGGATAAGGCCATTTACATTTGAGACTGAGCGCGCTTCAATGACGCCTTGGTTGTTCACCACCGTGGCGGCGAGGTCGCCAGCCGCGCGCGCGGCGAGCAGCACCATGCCACCATCGGCCTGGATGAGATGTTTGTTTTCGGCGAGCGCATTCAGCGCCGCCTCATCCACGACGAGATTGATCAGACGATCGCCGGAGAAATCGAGCGTGATTTTGTCGCCGGCGCCCAACGCTACGGTGCCCAGCCTGGCGACAATAACGCCTTCGTTGCGCACGTCGGGGGCCATGAGGGCGATGTAGCCGCCCTGGGCGGCGGTGAGCTTGCCCTGGTTGATGACGCTGCCGGCGGCGCCTTGCTTGGCAAAGCTGGTCTTGCCTGCAAGGAAATCAGCATCCGAAAGATTCAGCGTGGTGGCGACCAGCCCGCCAACATCCACTTGGGCGGTTTTGCCAAAAAGTACACCATTGGGATTGATGAGGAATACCTGCCCATTGGCGCTCAGTTTGCCCTGGATTTCCGAAGCGCCGCCCGCCACGCGGAACAGCGCCTGAGCGTTGCTCGACGGCTGATTGACGTTGACTTGAGCGCTGGCGCCGATGTTGAAGGTGCTAAAGCCAGCCGCCAGCTTGGCGCTCGATTGATCCACATCCATGCGGCTGCCACTCTGGCGGATGTTGCCACTACCAGCAGTGATGGCGCCGCCCGTAGGCAGGGCGTTGGGATCGAGCGCATGGGCGGGGAGGGCACCCACCAGCAGCATGAGTACGGCCGTCAGTCGGCTGATTATCTTGCGGGGCCGCAGGGTATAGCGCAGAGTTTTACCGCCGGAAAGGCGGATGTAAAACTCGGCAATGGTGGTCTGCTTGGACATATGCTTGTGCCATAAACGGGAAGCAAGGTCGCTTTAGAGGGTTGTGCCCCTTTCAAGATCGCTTCTCCAGTACTCGCATTGTGCCAAAAACACCAGACCGTGTCCGTTAAAAAATCACGTGGATCAGTAACTTATAGAACTTATTTCGTGAGAAAGATCACATTTTGTCGCAAGGCCGTCAAAAATACTTCACCGCCTGTAACCACAAGCGTGGATCTTGCTTGGCGGCATCGACGTCATTGCCATGGCTATCGCGGCCGGGATTCTGGCCGATGCGGCTGGCCAGGCTGGCCTGCACGAAAAAGTTGCCCGGTTCATCCCAGCGCACGCCCAAGCCGTAGCCGGCCAGACTGTAGTGATTACGCTGGCCCGCATTTCCGCCGTCCCAGTTGGGCCAGATATTGCTATGCAGGGTGATTTCACCGTAATCGATAAATGCGGCGAGCTTAAGCGCGCTAGTCCACTCGTAGCGCAGTTCAAGATTGAGCAGCAGCCCCTGGTCGCCGGGCGCTTCGCCTTGCGCATAGGCGCGTACACCAGTCGGGCCGCCCAACACGAATTTATCGGCGGAGTCGAGATTCTTCGAGGCAAATTGGCCGGACAGGACGCCGTAGGCTGTGAATGATTCGCTCAGGCGCTGCAAGCGGGCCAGCGTATAGCTCAGCTTTTGATAGTGGCCCTGGGTCTGCGCCGTCGCCGCGTCGGCGGCCTGATCGGCCGGCGAGCCATCGAGATCGAGGCGGCCGCCGCTGAAGGCAAGACTAAAGCCGACGAGTCCGCCGCCGCCCCAGTCGTCGCGCGCATCGCCGGTCAGGGCGAGCGAAACGATGTCACTGGTTTTGTCGCTGGTGGTTGCTACCGCAGTGGCGTTGAAGTAGTGACGATTCTCATAGGAGAGACTGCCACGCAGGGTGAAATCGCGATGGCGCACCAAGGGGTAGGTGACGGCGAACGTTTTCACCTGCGCATCGCCGTGAGAGTCCAGCGAGGCGAATTCGCAGCAGAGCTTGTAGCGGCTCTCGGCGTAAGCCGCCCCCAGCGTGAAGCCGGAATAACCGATAGGAATACGATAGCCGATGCGGCCATAACTACTGTGCTCGGTACCCGTGCCGGTGAGGCTGGCCGCGTCGCCATATCCGGTGGCGTCATTGAGATTCAGGCTGGCGTTATAGCGAATCGCGCCGGTAAATTTATTGCCGAAGTTGTCGAGGTCGGCATTGCCGCTCCATAACGGCCCTTCGCTGACTTCCGCCGTCAGGTTAGAGGTGCCAACCTTGCTGCCAGGAGCCAGCGTGGCGCGCGCTTCCACGTTGGGCAGGTCGCTGAGCAAGAGGAGGGACCGTTCTAGTTCGGGTTCCCAGATCAGGCCGTCGCGCCGGAATGCCTGGTTCAGCATGCCTTCGACCACATTATCGCGTAGCCGGATGGCATTTGTGGCGCGGACGCTGATGCGGTCGATCTTGCCTTCGAGGATGATGATCTCGACGATGCCATCCTTGATGTCCTGCGCCGGAAGATAGGCACGAGCGACGAAATAGCCGTGGTCACGGTAATAGCGGGTGAGTTTGTCGGCGGCGCGCTGCAGATCGGCGAGCGAGGGTTCCTTGCCGGTCCATTCCTCTAGCAGCGGCAACAGTTCGGCTACGGTAAAAGCCTGAGCGCCGCTGATGCGAAACCCCTTGACCAGAAAATGGGCGGTATCGGGCGCAGCGAGTGCCGGGCGTGTCGCTTCGTCGACCACTGGCGCCGCCGGCTGGCGCGGCGGCAGTGCAGGTGTGCGGCCGCGCTCGAAATCGCGTTGAATGCTGCCGGCATCCGGCGGCGTTTGCGCCATGACCGGAAAAATAAAACCGGCGCAGATCAGGGTAAGAATCCTGGCCGCTGCGCCGGCGTGTCGAAGTGAAAGTGGTCCTAGCTTGCGGGCTGTGTTCATGGGTCTCCGAGCGGTGTCGGCATTCCTGAATGCGACGAATCCGTGGCGAATTATGCCGTCATCACGGGAATCTTGCCTATTTTTGCTTGCCACTCGCGCGGGCCGGTCTGGTGCACCGAGCTGCCCTGGGCATCGACCGCGACCGTGACGGGCATGTCTTTCACGTCGAATTCGTAAATGGCTTCCATCCCCAGATCGGCGAAGGCGACGACCTTGGCGGCGCGGATGGCCTTGGAAACCAGATAGGCGGCGCCGCCCACCGCCATGAGATACACGGCCTTATTGTCCTTGATGGCTTCGATGGCGAGCGGGCCACGTTCGGCCTTGCCGACCATGCCGATCAAGCCGGTTTGTTCGAGCATCTGGCGGGTGAATTTGTCCATGCGCGTGGCCGTGGTGGGGCCAGCGGGACCGACGACTTCATCGCGCACCGGATCGACCGGGCCGACGTAGTAAATGAAGCGGTTGGTGAAGTCGACGGGTAGTTTTTCGCCCTTGTTGAGCATGTCCGTCATGCGCTTGTGGGCGGCGTCGCGGCCGGTGAGCAGTTTGCCGTTCAGGAGAATGACATCGCCGGGCTTCCAGGTGGCGATTTCCGCTTTGGTCACCGTGTCGAGATTGACGCGCTTGCCTTTGGAAGAGTCGTAAGTGAGCTTGGGCCAGTCGTCCAATGAGGGTGGCTCAAGATGCGCGGGGCCGCTGCCATCCAGCACGAAATGGGCGTGACGCGTGGCGGCGCAGTTGGGGATCATGGCCACCGGCAGATTGGCAGCATGCGTCGGGTAGTCAAGAATTTTTACGTCGAGTACGGTGGTGAGACCGCCCAAGCCTTGGGCGCCGATGCCAAGTGCATTGACCTTCTCGTAGAGCTCGATGCGTAGTTCTTCCGCGCGGGTTTTCGGGCCGCGTGCGATGAGCTCCGGCATGTCGATGGCTTCCATCAACGATTCCTTGGCCATGACCATGGCCTTTTCGGCGGTGCCGCCTATGCCTATCCCCAGCATGCCGGGTGGGCACCAACCGGCGCCCATGGTCGGCACGGTCTTTAGCACCCAGTCGACGATGGAATCCGACGGGTTGAGCATGACGAACTTCGACTTTGCTTCCGAGCCACCACCCTTGGCCGCGACGTGGACGTCCACCGTTTCGCCCTGCACCAGCGAATAGTTGATGACGGCGGGCGTGTTGTCGCCGGTATTCTTGCGCTTGCCGGCCGGGTCGGACAATATCGACGCGCGCAGCTTGTTATCCGGGTCGAGATACGCACGACGCACGCCTTCGTTCACCATGTCGTCGACCGATAGCGTCGATTCCCAGCGGACATTCATGCCGATTTTGAGGAAGACGGTTACTATGCCGGTGTCCTGACAGATCGGGCGATGCCCCTCGGCGCACAGGCGCGAGTTGATGAGGATTTGCGCTATCGCATCTTTGGCGGCGGGCGATTGCTCCAGCTCATAGGCGCGCGCCAGACTCTTGATGTAATCGACGGGATGGTAGTAGGAAATGTACTGCAGCGCGTCGGCGATGCTCTGGATGAAATCTTCCTGGCGGATGGTGGTCATGGCAAATCAAATTTCCTATGGGGTATTCAGGCCGGGCCTGTTGGCGCAGAATAGTCGGCCAAATAAGGGGTGAATTGTAGCATTGCACCGCGTCCGCCCAGCGCTGGCCGCCAGGCCCCGAGCGTAAGTCACGCGTAAGATTTTCTGCGTTTAATGGCAGCACTAAAATAGCGCCACCAGGAGGAGATAAAAAATGTCCGCCATCGAATCCGTTATGACCGAAAGCCGTGTTTTTCCGCCGTCGGAAGCTTTCGTCAAGCAGGCCACCATTTCCGGGATGGCCTGCTACCAAAAACTTTGCGACGAAGCCGAGAAGGATTACGAAGGTTTTTGGGGCCGCTTGGCGCAGGAGCACTTGCTTTGGCACAAGCCCTTCACCAAGTTGCTGGACGAAAGCAATGCGCCCTTCTACAAGTGGTTCGAGGACGGCGAACTCAACGCCTCCTACAATTGCCTGGATCGACATCTGGACACGCAGCCGAACAAGATCGCTATCATCTTCGAGGCGGATGACGGCAAGGTCACGAACGTCACTTACAAGGAGTTGTATCACCAGGTTTGCCGCTTCGCCAATGGCCTCAAGGCGCTCGGCTACAAGAAAGGCGAGCGCGCCATCATCTACATGCCCATGTCGGTTGAAGCAGTGGTGGCCATGCAGGCCTGCGCGCGGCTGGGCATCATTCATTCCGTGGTCTTTGGTGGCTTCTCCGCCAAGAGCTTGCAAGAGCGCATCCAGGACGCCGGTGCGACGCTGGTGATCACCGCTGACGAGCAGGTTCGCGGTGGCAAGACTATCCCACTCAAGCCCGCCGTCGATGAAGGCATCACGCTGGGTGGTTGCGAATCCATACGTAAAGTCGTGGTGTACAAGCGCACCGGTGGCAAGGTGGCTTACGACGCCCAGCGCGACATCGCCTGGGAAGATGCGATCAAGGGCCAGGCGGATACTTGCGAGCCCGAATGGGTGGGCGCCGAGCATCCACTTTTCATTCTCTACACCTCCGGTTCCACCGGCCAGCCCAAGGGCGTGCAGCATTCCACCGGCGGCTATCTGCTGCATGCGGCGCTGACCATGAAGTGGGTTTTCGACATCAAACCAGATGACATATTCTGGTGCACGGCCGATGTCGGCTGGGTGACGGGCCACACCTACATCACCTACGGCCCGTTGGCTTGCGGCGCCACCGAAGTTGTCTTCGAAGGGGTGCCGACCTATCCGGATGCCGGACGTTTCTGGAAGATGATTCAGGATCACAAGGTGAATATTTTCTACACGGCACCGACCGCCATCCGCTCACTCATCAAGGCCGGCGCCGATCTGCCCAAGCAATACAACCTCGCCAGCCTGCGCCTGCTCGGCACGGTAGGCGAGCCCATCAATCCTGAGGCGTGGATGTGGTACTACAACACCGTCGGCGGCGGACATTGTCCCATCGTCGATACCTTCTGGCAGACCGAGACGGGCGGCCACATGATCACGCCGCTGCCGGGCGCGACGCCGCTGGTGCCTGGCTCCTGCACGCTGCCGTTGCCCGGCATCATCGCGGCCATCGTCGATGAAACCGGCCATGATGTGGAGTGGGGCAAGGGTGGTTTCCTCGTGGTGAAAAAGCCCTGGCCGGCGATGATACGCACCATCTGGGGCGATCCAGAGCGTTTCAAAAAGTCCTATTACCCGGCCGATTTCAGCGGCAAACTTTATCTCGCGGGCGATGGTGCCATACGCGACGCCAAGACCGGATATTTCACCATCATGGGCCGCATCGACGACGTGCTCAACGTCTCGGGGCATCGTATGGGCACCATGGAAATCGAGTCGGCCCTGGTTTCCAATCCGCTGGTGGCGGAAGCCGCTGTGGTGGGTCGGCCGGACGATCTCACGGGCGAGGCCGTCTGTGCTTTTGTCGTGCTGAAACAGGCGCGGCCGTCGGGCGAGGAAGCCAAGAAGATCGCCAACGATTTGCGCAATTGGGTGGGCAAGGAAATTGGCCCCATCGCCAAGCCGAAAGACATCCGCTTCGGCGAGAACCTGCCCAAGACTCGTTCCGGCAAGATCATGCGTCGCTTGCTGCGTTCTATCGCCAAGGGCGAGGAAATTACGCAAGACGTCTCCACACTTGAGAATCCGGCCATCCTGGATCAACTCAAACAGGGACTCTGATTGAGCACCGCCTGAGGAAAAGGGGCGCTCGCTGTTTTGGCGCCCTTTTTCATGGGCGTTTGACGGCACCGCGTTGCCTAAAGCAGTCGCTACAATCCGATGAGCATAGGGGGTGAAAATGAATCGCTCAGGTATTACAGGCCAGCGCCTGGTGGCGATTTTCCTGCTGGGTTGCGTGCTCTTCAACTATCCGGTCTTGTTTCTCTTCAACAAGCCCAGCGAAGTCTTCGATATACCACTGCTCTACGCCTATCTGTTCGCTGTCTGGGCGCTGCTGATCGGGCTGATGGCTTACGTCATCGAGCGGCGGACGGGATAGCGCCATGCTCCAGGGCTGGGTGATAGTCTGTGTTTCTTTCGCCTACCTGGGGGTGCTGTTCGCCATCGCCTACTTTGGCGACAAGCGTGCCGACGCGGGCCGCTCGATCATCGCCAGTCCGACCATCTACGCGCTGTCACTGGCCGTGTATTGCACGACATGGACTTTCTACGGCAGTGTCGGCCGCGCGGCATCGACCGGCATCGGCTTTTTGCCGATCTACCTCGGGCCGACACTGATGGCGGGTCTGTGGTGGTTCGTCATGCTGAAAATCATCCGCATCAGCAAGGCCAACCGCATCACCTCCATCGCCGATTTTGTCGCCTCCCGCTACGGTAAAAGCCAGTTGCTGGGCGGGCTGGTTACCGTAATCGCGGTGGTCGGCATCGTGCCCTACATTTCGCTACAGTTGAAGGCGGTGTCGAACAGCTTCACCATCCTGCTCCACTATCCGGATATCGTCATGCCGGCGAAGGCCGGGGCGCAGGCGCTGTGGCAGGACAGCGCGCTCTACATCGCCATGATCCTGGCGGCGTTCACCGTGCTCTTCGGCACGCGGCATCTCGATGCTACCGAGCGGCATGAAGGTATGGTGGCGGCCATTGCTTTCGAGTCGCTGGTCAAGCTGTTGGCTTTTCTGGCCGTGGGGATATTTGTCACCTTCGGCATCTACAACGGGTTCGGCGACATCTTCGATCGGGCCGAGGTGGTGCCCAAATTGAAGGCGCTCATGACGGTGGCCGATACGGGCAGCAGCTATGGCAGCTGGTGGTCGCTGACCTTGCTCTCCATGCTGTCGATCATGCTGCTGCCGCGGCAGTTCCAGATCGCCGTGGTGGAAAATGTGAACGAACATCACCTGAGCAAGGCAGTCTGGCTGTTCCCGCTTTACCTCCTGCTCATCAACATTTTCGTACTGCCCATCGCCTTGGGCGGGCTGCTGCATTTTCCCGCCGGCAACGTCGATGCCGACACTTTCGTGCTGACGCTGCCCATGGCCGAACAGCACGAGGCCCTCGCCCTGTTCGTGTTCATCGGCGGCCTTTCGGCAGCTACCGGCATGGTCATCGTGGAGACGATCGCGCTCTCCACTATGATCTGTAATGATCTTGTCATGCCCGTCCTGCTGCGCTGGAAGAGGCTGCGCCTGAATGAAGAGCAGGATATTTCCGGACTGCTCCTGGGCATCCGTCGCTGGGCTATCGTCGCCATTTTGATGCTGGGCTATATCTATTTCCGTGCTGCGAGTGAAGCCTACGCCCTGGTTGGCATCGGGCTGATTTCCTTCGCTGCGGTGGCGCAGTTCGCGCCGGCCATTTTCGGCGGCATCTACTGGAAGGGCGGCACGCGCAACGGGGCGATCGCCGGATTGCTGGCCGGTTTCATCGTGTGGGGATATACGCTGTTGCTGCCTTCCTTTGCAAAATCCGGCTGGCTGACGACGGATTTCCTGAACGAAGGTTTGTTCGGCGTTGCGCTGCTCAGGCCGCAGCAGCTTTTCGGCCTGTCCGGGCTGGACGAAATCTCGCATAGTTTGTTCTGGAGCATGTTCGCCAACATCGGCTGCTATGTCGGTGTGTCGCTACGGGACCGGCCCGGGGTGGTGGAAACAAGTCAGGCGACGCTGTTCGTCGATGTTTTTCGCCATACCCAAGGGGCCACGGGCACCCACTTCTGGCGCGGCAGCGCGCAGGTGCAGGATCTGCTGCCGTTGATCGGCCGTTTTCTCGGTCCGGCGCGGGCACAAGAGGCATTTCTGTCCTACGCCCACGGGCGCGGGTTACAAGCGATCACCGATTTGCAGGCGGATGCAGATCTCGTTCATTACACCGAAATCCTGCTGGCCGGTGCGATCGGGGGTGCTTCGGCCAGGGTCATGGTTGCTTCGGTGGTGAAGGAGGAGCCGCTCGGCATCGACGAGGTGATGAACATCCTCGATGAGGCCTCCCAGGTGCGTGCCTATTCGCGGGAACTGGAGCACAAGTCGCGCGAACTGGAGGCCGCCACCGCGAAACTGCGGGCGGCGAACGAGCGTCTCAAAGAACTCGATCGCATGAAAGACGATTTCATCTCGACGGTGACCCACGAACTGCGCACGCCGCTTACCTCGATCCGCGCTTTCTCGGAAATCCTGCTCGATGATCCCGAGACCGAGCTTGCTGATCGCCAGAAATTCCTTGCCATCATCGTCAAGGAAGTAGAGCGTTTGACCCGGCTGATCAACCAAGTCCTCGACATGGCCAAGATCGAGTCTGGCAATGCCGAATGGCATACCGCCGAGGTCGACCTGGGCGAGGTCATCCGGGAATCGGTTGATGCGACGGATCAGCTTTTCAAGGAGAGACAGGTGGCCTTGCGACTGGATTTGTCCGAGGGCGTGCCGCCCGTCCTCGCTGATCGCGACCGCTTGATCCAGGTCATGCTCAATCTTTTGTCGAATGCGGTGAAATTTTGCAAGCAGCGCGATGGACGGGTGCAGATATCCTTGCGTCAGGAAGCGAGTGGGCTGCGCGTGGATGTGCAGGACAACGGCCGGGGGATCGGCGCCGCCGATCAGAAGATCATTTTCGAAAGATTCCGACAGGGGGGAAATACGCTGACCGACAAGCCGCAAGGGACCGGACTGGGCTTGCCTATCAGCCGGCAGATCATTGAGCGCTTCGGCGGGCAACTCTGGGTCGAGAGCGCGCCGGGCAGAGGGGCGACCTTCTCGTTTACACTGCCTTTCAACCCGGCTGAGCAGCCTCAATAAGAGGAGTGGACGGAACATGGCCAAACGGATACTGATTGCGGATGACGAGCCGAATATCGTTGTTTCGCTCGAATTTCTGATGAAGCGGGAAGGTTTTGAGGTGCTGGTCGCCAGCGACGGCGAGGCGGCGTTGCAGAGCATGACGGCACAGATGCCGGATCTGGTCCTGCTCGATATCATGCTGCCTAAAAAGGATGGTTTCGAAGTGTGCCAGCAGATTCGAGCCAAGCCCGAATGGCAGGCGGTCAAGGTGGTGATGCTCACCGCCAAGGGGCGCGAAACCGAGGTCGCCAAGGGGTTGGCGCTGGGCGCAGACGCCTACATCACCAAGCCGTTTTCGACCAAGGCGCTGGTCTTGCAAGTCAGGCAGTTGCTCGGCCTGGCTTAGTGGCTTAGGCGCCCTCTGTCAGCCCTGGCCAGTCCTGATGAGCCCTAAGGCAAAACTGGCCCGGGTCCTTTGCGCACTGTATGTGTTGCTGGCGGCGCTCTTCAGCGCGCTGGGCGCCGCGCTGTGGGCCGACATGCAGACTGGCGAGCGGCAGGCCGTCCTGGCGATACTGGACGATCGCTACGGGCTGGCCATCTTCATCATCCTGACGTCATGGGCGGTGCTCGGCCTGGTTGTGTGGGCGCTGTATCGTGCCTATGTGCTGGCGCCGCTGAGCTTGCGCGAACAGGCATTGGTGATGGTCAATGCCAATCCGGGATTGCGGCTGGAGGAAATCGGCGCGCCGGAAATCAAAACCCTGGCACAGGTAGTCAATGCGCTGGCCGATCAGCGTGAAATCCTACAGCGTGATGTCGAGAAGAAAATCCACGAAGCCAATGCTTCGGTCGAAGAGGAGAGAAACCGCTTCGCTGCGCTGATGTCAGAGTTGACGCAGAGCGTGGTGGTCTGCAATCTCGATGGCCGCATCCTGCTCTACAACCATCAGGCACGCCTGCAGTTTCAGGTGCTCGGCGCAGCCACGCAGACTGGCAGTGGCGTGCTGATCGGCCTCGGTCGCTCGATTTTCGCTATCCTGGAGCGCAGTCTCATCACCCACGCGCTGGAGAAAATTCAGCATCGACTCGGCCACGGCAGCGCGCAGCCGAGCGCCAACTTCGTCACCACGACGCGCGCCGGGCAACTGATCCGCGTCCAGATGACGCCGGTTTTCGGCAGCGGGGCGCGGCAAGACACAGAGTTGGCCGGCGGGGATGGGCGTGTTGTCAGCGGCTATGTGCTCATGCTGGATAACATCACGCGCAGTTTCGAGACGGAGAGTCAGCGCGACATGATGCTACAGTCGCTTACCGAGGGTAGCCGTGCTTCGCTAGGCAATATCCGCGCGGCTGTGGAGAACCTGCTCGATTACGCGGACATGGAACCCGGCCAGCGTGATCGATTTGTCGGCATCATTCGTGATGAGGTGGGTGTCATGGGCCGGCGCCTCGACGATACGACGGCCGCATTCGGCGACGCGCTCAAGGCGCGCTGGCCGCTGGAAGACATGCTTGGCGTTGATCTTGTCCAGGCGGCACAGCGGCGTATCGAGCAAAAACTCGATCTGCCGACCAAGACGGAAGAGGTCGTCGATGATTTGTGGATCAGGGTGGACAGCTTCTCGCTACTGCAAGGCCTGACCTACCTCGCCTCGCGTCTGAAGGATGAGTTCGAAGTGCGCGAAGTGCGCTTCCGCCTGACGCAGGCCGGTCGCCTGGCGCACCTCGATCTGATCTGGTCCGGCACCGTGATCGGCACCGAGACCTTGGTGAGCTGGGAACTGGAGCCTATGCACCTTGGCGGCGAGACCAGCCCACTCACGTTGCGAGAGGTGATCGAGCGTCACGGCGGCGAGTTGTGGTTCCAGCGTGACAAGGCCACGCATCGTTCCTTCTTTCGCATGCTGCTACCCAAGGCTACGGCGCACGAAGCGGTGGCCTCCGCGCCCCGGTCGCGCAGCGACAGCCGGCCCGAATACTATGACTTCGACCTGTTTCGCCAGACAGAGGAAACACGCGCCCTAGATGAGCGCCCGTTGACCCAGCTTGCCTACACGGTGTTCGATACGGAGACCACCGGCCTGGAGCCTTCGGACGGCGATGAAATCATCCAGATCGGTGCGACACGCATCGTCAACGGCCGCCTGCTTCAGAACGAAGCCATCGACCAGTTGATCGATCCGCAGAGGCCGCTGAAACCCGATTCGATCAGGATTCATGGCATCACCGAAGAAATGCTGCGAGGCCAGCCCACCATAGAGCGGGTGCTGCCGCTCTTCCGCGAGTTCTGCGAGGACACCGTGTTGGTGGCGCACAACGCCGCTTTCGACATGCGCTTCCTGCAACTGAAGGAAGCATCCACCGGCGTGGTTTTCCCCCAGCCGGTGCTGGACACCTTGCTGCTCTCTGCCGTGATCCATCCCCACCAGGAATCGCATTGTCTGGAAGCAATTGCCGCGCGTCTCGGCGTCAATATTGTCGGTCGTCATACCGCGCTGGGCGATGCGATTGTCACCGGCGAGGTGTTCCTGAAAATGATTCCGCTCCTAGCCGAGCAGAATATTCATACCCTGCGCGAGGCGCGTGACGCATCAGCACGCACCTACTACGCCAGAGTGAGTTATTGATCCGAGCCGGAGCATGGAAGAACAAGCGCGCCAGTCCCTCCGCAACGATTTCCAGGCGATGTACACGCCGCTCGCCAGCATCATCCGGCGCCAGCCGGTGACGGTGGCGCTGGATGCCTCGGTGCGCCAGGCCATCGAGACTATGGATCGTCTGCGCATCGGCGCGATCATTGTCACCGACGCCGAGGGAAAGATGCCGCTGGGGATTTTCACCTTGCGGGATTTGCTGCACCGGGTGACGCTGCACGGCTGCGATCTTGAACAGCCGATTGCGGCCGTCATGACCGGCGGCGTCATCACCGTAAAACCGCAGACCACCGCCTACCAGGCAGCACTCATCATGGCCCGGCGCGGGCTGCGGCATTTGCTGATCGTGGACGATGAGGGATGGCTGCTTGGCATCGTTTCGCAGAACGATCTGTTCGCCCTGCAACGCACCGGCATCAAGGACGTCAGCCACGATATTCGCGAGGCGAAAGACCTGGCGACGCTACAGGCTTGCGCCAAAGACATTCGGCGTATCGCCATGAGGCTGCTGGATCAAGGCGTCGCGGCGGAGCAACTCACCCATTTTATTTCGACGCTGAACGACCTGCTGACGTTCCGCATTATCGAGGTGACGCACGACGAGTTCGATCTGCCGCAAGTGCGATGGTGCTGGATTGCCCTCGGCTCAGAAGGGCGCTACGAGCAGACGCTGTGCAGCGATCAGGATAACGGGATCATTTTTCTGACGCCTCATGGAGAGGCAACGGAATCGGTGCGCCAGCGTTTCCTGCCTTTTGCACTAGCGGTGAATCGCAAGCTGGACGCCTGCGGCTTTGCCCTGTGCAAGGGCAATATCATGGCTAGCAACCCGGAATGGTGTTTGTCTCAGGACGAATGGCGCGCCAGGTTTTCGCATTGGATCGGCGCGCCGGAGCCGAAAGCGCTGCTCAACGCCTCGATCTTCTTCGATTTTCGACCGCTCTACGGGGATGAGTATCTTTCCGATGGGCTGCGTAACTGGTTGCTCGGGGTGACCAACACAGCGTCGCTGTTTCTGCGCCAGATGACGGAGAATGCACTGCAATGCCAGCCGCCGCTGGGGTTGATTCGCGACTTCGTGTTCGACGGCAACAAGGATTTTCCCCACACCATCGATCTCAAGATGTACGGATCAAGGCCGTTTGTCGATGCCGCTCGAATACTGTCACTCACCAAGGGCATCGGGCAAACGAGCACCGCGCAGCGCTTGCGCGGCGTTGCGGAGATCATGAACTTTGGCGGCGACGATATCGCCGCGATGATCGACGGCTTCTACTATATTCAGTTGCTGCGCCTGCGCCAACAGCACCGGATCGAGGGCGAGCAGTCGGGCGCCAATCGTATCAATCCGGACACGCTGAACGAACTCGATCGTCATATCCTGAAAGAGGCCTTCAAGCAGGCGCGCAAGCTGCAAACTCGCCTCAGGCTTGACTACCAGATTTAGCAGTCCGACGGAGCGCCCAGGAAACCTACGGAACGCGGCCGAATGCGCAGCGATTCAGGCAGCGCAATTGAGCCCCTGGCTCATGCAAACGTAGCGTTTTGCCACTGCCAGGCCGATCCATAGCCAGAACAGGATGAAAAAGGCGATGAAAGGGATGTGCTTGTCGACGATGAGGCGGGGCATGATTAGCCTGACCAGCCTGATCGGCGGGCCGGTGATGATTTGCATCAGGCGGTAGACGAAATTGGTGTCGCGGGATTTTCCGGCGAACAAAGCCAGGATGCCCTGGCCGATCAGGGTGTAGCCCGCAACCTCGACAAATACACGCAGTATGCTGAGCAGTAGTAGTCCCGTTGACGCCATTGTTTCCTCTTGCATGCAGCAGTTCAAGCGCTGCCGCCGTCAAACCGAAAGTGTATCCGATGGCCTTTGAAGTCGCGCCGGCGCGCGCCGCGACGGCCGATCAGCCCGAACCCGAGCCACCACCCTCCAGCGAGCCGCCACGGCCGCGTCTCACTCGCGTCAAATAAACACTCGTTTCGATTCAGGCGGTGCCCAGGCTATTTGTCTCAAGCCAATGTTGCGTCGAAGCCAATTTCCTCGAGTAGCTCACGGATGCGCAGCATGAAGCCGTCGCTCGTGAGTTGTAGCCCCGAGACGTTGACGGCGACGAACAGCGCGGGATCGGCGAGTTTTCGCCATAGCTGATTGTCCGTGCAGGCGGTACGCAACACCCATTCGCCGACGGGAACGATCAGGCCATTTTCTTCCAGCAGAGGAATGAAGGCTTCTGGCGGAATGTATCCCTCGTCGCCACGTTGCCAGCGCAGCAGCGCCTCACCGCCGACGATGCGGCCGCTCTGCGCATGCACGAAAGGCTGGTATTGCACCTCCAGCTCGCCGCCCAGCCGCGAGACGCTGTCGCCAGGCGCCACGCCGTTTTGCAGACGCGTCGATATTTCACGCAGCATCAGGTCGCCGGCGGAGTGGGCAGGGCGCCGATGTAGCACGCTACCGCCTGGCCCCGCTGCTCAAAAATTTCCATGCGCTCGCGTACTGTGCTGACGTTGTCGAATAACGTCAGCGCATAGCTCCCCCATTCATCGGGCGCGTTCCTGGGGTTGAGCGGCTTCAAGCTGGTGAGGTGCAACTGGATCTGCGCCTCCTGCGTCAGGGCCTGGCCCAGTTGCCGCGTCATATAGGCAGGATTCACCAAGGTGAGCCGGCGGCCGAGCGTGGTGACGATGTCGCGCTCCGGCGTATCGAGATAGGGATTGGGCAGGGAGTCGTCATCGATCAAGACATAGACGCCGCCATGGCGCGCATTCCACAGGCGCATGGCTTCGACCATTTTGAATATAAAGCGCCCCTGGTTGGTGGTCAGCGCTTCGACGCGCGCTTCGATGCTACGGCCATACCAATAATAAGAGGTGCAGACAGCCAGCCCCCATAGGGCCAGCGGAATCACCCAGTAGCGGCGATCCAGCACAAAGCGATTCAAGGTTAAAGCGGTGGTAGGGGGCATGAAAGGCGAGGGGCGGCTAGCGGCATGACAGGCGAGAATAGCCCATCATCGACTGATGCGATAGCCTCAAGCTAGTTCGCCGGCCCGTTGCCGCTACCCCATCGCGTGGCGCTGGTGGCGCTGGTGTCCGAGGTGATGGGAGGCGCCGTGCCGATGGTAGCGGCGGTCTTGTTGGTCTGCGGAGCGTTGCTATTGCTGTTGGCAGCGCCGGGGCTGTCGCTGGCTGGCGTCTCGCCGGCCTCGCCCATGGTAATCGTGCCGGCCGGCGGCAGGCGGGTCTCGTAGGCGAACACCCAGTCTGAATATTTTTTCTTGCCTTTGAAGCCGGCGAACTCGGTCTCGAATTCGGCGATTTTGATGGGCTTGTCGGTGGACAGGCTGTAGACGCCCATGACGCCGCCGCCCGGCGCTTCGACGATACCCCATTCATCCTGGCCGGTGAGCGGGTCGAAATAAATCTTGCGCAAGTGTCGGCGCGGCGCAGGCGTGCGCTCATCCTTCACGAGCGCGTTCAATGTGGGCGGATAGGGTTTGGCGCCGCCGCTTGCGTCGGCATAGCTTTTGAAGGCGGCGCGAAACTCCTTGCCGATCGCCAGCAGTTCCGTTTCCGCCGCGCGGCGTTGTATCAAGGCGCCTGCGCTTACCGTGGCCGCAGCGACCACACCTAGCACCGCAACGAAGATCAGCAAGCCCACGTAAGTGAAGCCAAGACACTGATGCGGCGGGAGAGTGCGGTTCGACATGGAAAAACGCGGTGACGGCCTCGCCTAAAACTCGCCTAAAACTCACCAAAGGGCCGACCGTCGCGGCTGTTGCCGGTCGCACCGCTCTTGATGTCGTAGACCTTGCCCTTGGGGCCGTTTTCCTTCTCGGCATTTTCAGGCGGCACAATGACCCAGGTAGCGGTGCTGTCGGTGATCGGATCGAAGGGCAGTGAACGCAGGTATTTCTTCTCCACCAGATCTTCCAGTTTGTCGGGGTAGCGTCCGGTGTCGCCGTAGAATTTGTCTATGGTCTCGCGGGTAGTGCGCAGGTTTTCCATCAACACCGCTTCTTTGGAATTATCCACGCTCTTGAAATAGCGCGGCACCGCCAGCGTGAGCAAGGTCGCGAGGATAGACAGCACCACCAGGAGTTCGATCAAGGTGAAGCCTGTGGAGCGCGAAAAACGATCGCGTCGCACGCCGCGCTGGGAAAAAAATCGAGTCACCATTTGTTGTACGGAACGCCGTTAAGTCCCACCGTGGTCGATTTCGAAAAAACATCATAGACGTCTTCGCCTTCCTGCGGCTCGTCGGGCTCGCTGGCGTAGGCGCGCTTGCCCCAGGTGTCGGCCGGCTCCAGATCGGGATCGGGATTCATCGGGTCGCGCGGCAGGCGGCGTAAAAAGTACATCTTGTTCTTTTTGGCATCGCTGGCATCCGCTACGCCTTCCACCAGCAGGGAGAGCGTCTTGGGGAACCCAGTGGAATTCACCGGTTTGATGATCTTGCCGTCATCCGTGGCTTTCTTGTAGGCGTCGATGGCGCTGCGGATTTCACGCAGTGCGAGATGCAACGCCTGCTCTTTTTGGCGCTGTATGGTGACTTGGGCAACGGGCAGTACCAGGGTGGCCAGCACCGCGATGATCGCGAGCGTGACCATCAGCTCGATCAGGGTGAAGCCACGCGTCACGACATGCCTCAGGGGGTGACTGCGATGCTCTTCGGAGCGGGCAGCGCAGCGAGAATGTTGTTGCCGGTAATGCCCGTCGGCGCGGCGCTCAGCAGCGCGATCTGGGTATCGGCAACGGGTGCCAATCCGCGCAGTGTCACGGAAGTCAGCGAGCCGCTGTTGGTGGCGCCGCCGCTGGCGCGTGAAGCGCCGATCTGGATGCGACCGGCCGCCGTATCGACCGCGTTGGTGAAGGTCGTTACCGCACCGCCCTGTTTCAGGAAAGTGCCTTCGTTGACGGCGACGACTTGCAGTTTTTTCGGGTCGTAACCGACCGTGAAGGGCACGCTAGCTACAGCTTGGTCGGTCTGCAACGAGAGCACCATATCGAAGGTGCCGCCGGTTTTGACCGTACTGGGGCCTTGCCAAGCCAGTACGGTAGAACCGCCCGCGGCGCCGCCGCCGGTATCGGCACTGGAGGACGGCGGTTCTGCCGAGGAGCCTGGGCTGCCTGGGGGCGGAGTAAAGCCTGGGAAATTCGGCGGCAAGCCAGGGATGTTAGGCGGCAGGTTGGGTGCTCCTGGCGTCGTGCCGGTCGGGTTGACGTTCGGCGGCGGCGTAAATCCCGGCGGGGGTACCGGCGTCGGTGTGGAGCCATCCAGAGTGGGTGCGAACGGCATGCCACGTATCAGCGGGGCGGACCCAGGGCGTACCCCAGGCTGAGTGCCGGAACCGCCGTCGCGCGCCTTGACGCTGGCTTCGGTGCCGGAATCAAACTCGCTGGTCGCAAGCTCTGGGCGCTTGGCATTGCGTATCAGACGCGGCGTGATAGAGAGCACGATCTCGGTTTTAACTTTGTCAGTATGCTTGCTGCCAAACAAGAGATTCAGGATGGGCAAATCGCCCAAGCCCGGAATACGGCCTGCGGTCTCGCGGTCTTCGTCGCTAATGAGACCGGCCAGCACCTGATTTTCGCCGTCTCTCAGGCGTAGCGTGGTGTTGGCGTTGCGTGTGCCGATTTGGTAAGCGGTCGTCCCCGACTTGGTTGGCGGCAGCGTTTTGACGATGTTGCTCACCTCTAACTGGATTTTGATGGCGATTTCGTCGTCGACATAAATCGTCGGCTCGACTTCGAGCTTGAGACCCACGTCGATGTACTGCACGCTCTCGGACACGAAGCCCGTCGAGGTGGCGGTGCTGGTGATGCTGGGTACGCGGTCCCCCACCAGGATGCGGGCCTTTTCGCGGTTGCGTACGCGGATACGCGGATTGGCGAGGATGTTGGCGTTGCTATTTTCGCGATGGGCGTTGATGGTGGTGGTCATGTCGTTGACCCCGAGCGTGCCGCGCGACAGGTGCCGCAGATCGTCAACGGTCAATGTACCGCTGTTCGTGGTGCCGCCAGCGGCCGCATCGGCAACCGATCTTGAGAGTGGTGTGAGACTGATCTGGCTGGGCCAGTTCACGCCTAGATCGAGCAGACTCGAACGCTTCACTTCGAGAATTTCGATCTCCAGCATGACTTCCGGCTCCGGTGCATCCTGCACCGCCATGAGCTTTTCGGCCAGTCGCACGGCTTCTGGTGTGTCGCGCATAATGATGAGGTTCTGTTTCTCGTCCACCACGATGTCACGCGTCTTGAGGATGGTGCGGATGGTGTTGGCGGCTTGCTTCACGTCGGCGTTGGCGATGAAGAAGGTCTTGACCGTCAGGGCCTGGTAATCGCGCGATTTTTGCGGCGGATAGATGAGGATGGTATTTTTATCGAGGGTGCGCTGTTCGAGTTGATTGGTCATCAGCACCAGATTCACCGCCGACTCGACGGTGGTGTCGCGCAGAAACACGGTGCTGCGCTGATCGGTGCGTACGTCGCGGTCGAACACGAAATTGAGCCCCGAAGTGCGTGACAGCACTTCAAAAATCTGCTTGAGCGGTGCGTCCTTAAATTCGATGGACAGCGGCTTCTTCAGCGCTGCCGCAAGCTGTGTCTCGATAGCGGGCTTGTCGACCTTCTCGCTGATGCTGCGCTTCAATGCCAGCGCAGCCACGTGTTGCGGGTCTTCGGCCAGCACCGCGCGTACCTTGGCCAGGGCGCCTTGCGCATCGTCCTTGGCCCACAGCTCATTGGCTTGCTGCATCCAGGTGCTCAGACGCTTTTCTTTGGTGAAGGATTCCAGACCGGTTTTGGCGCGCAGGTTACTGGCGTCCGTCGCCAATACTTTTTTGTAGAGTGCTTCCGCCTCAGTCGCATTGCCAGCCAGCTTGGCTTTGTCGGCTTGGTCGAGTAGATCAACCAGATAGCGCTCCTGGCTCTTGCGATAGGCAATGCGGTACTCGGCATTGGTCGGCTCTTCCTTGACCGCCGCCTGAAATTTCGACAGACTTTCCTCGACTTTGCCCTGGGCGATGAGGTCCTTGCCTTCGCGATAGCGCATTTCGGCGGCACAGCCGGCGAGCAGGGCGAGGGCGAGCAGGCTGGCGATGATAGGTTTCAATCTCATGGTTATTGGTCGGCGGAGCCGATAGCTAGGGTTTGTTGGATGTTAAGCGGCAAGTAGGTCAGCGTCAGCTTGGGCGGGGTGACACTGTCGGCCCGATACACGCCATCGAGCACGTCCTTGTCTTTGACGACATAAACGCGGTCCTGATTGGCGAGAAACACTTGCCACTCGCCGTCCTGAAGTTTCTTGCCGATGACGCTGAAGGGCAGGAGTGGTGCGGTGGGCTTGAGGTTTTCTGGCGGGGGCGACGGGGGTGGCGTCCAGCTTTGCGGCGCGAAGGCATTTGCAATCTCGCCGGCCTTGCCGCGTGGATGGATTTCCAGAATCGTGCCGGTGGCGTCGCTCTTGCTGCTACGCTTGGCAGGTGATGCGCCACTGCCCGCTTTGTGTGCGGCCATGGGCTGCACTACGCCGCCATCCTTGTCCGGCGGCGGGCTGAATATCACCAACGCCGCCGCAGCGGCAAGTCCTGCAAGCAAGGCGATATTACGACGGGATAACTTCACGATTGCCCGTCCTTGAGATAAAACACGAAGCGCAGTTTGGCTTCCGCCGTGCCGCTGGCGATACCGTCGCGCTTGAACCAGACTTCTTCTAGCGCGGCCGCTGGCACGGCGATCAGAACGCCATCCACGAAGCGGCGCAGCTCGGGGTAAGCGCCTTTGACGGGCGCCAGCATCTGGTAGGTGTAATAGCCTCCGTCTTGCTGGTAGCTGAGTTTGTACTCTGCTTGCGTCAGCGTCAGGCCGGATTTTTGCGCCTCGGCGAAAACGCTCTTGATCAATTCCGGCACGTCTTTCTTCGATACGAGGGTGGCCATGAAAGCCGCATGCCGCTTGGCGAGCGGCGGCACTTCCGACTTGCTGGCGTAGTGCGGATCGGCCAGCGCCTGCTGGATGCGCTGTAGCTCGGCTGTGCTGTTTGCCGCGCGGCCAGCCAACTGCGGCATCCAGAAGAAATGGATGAACAGCCCGAAGGCCAGCAGGACGGCGCCGGCCACCGGCCACCAGCCGTAGCGGTAAAGAAAAAGCTGAATTATCAGGCCGGTGTTTTTCATGGCCTATCCCTATCCCTATCCCTATCCCTATCCCTATCCCTATCCCGCCAACGGGCTTCGACTATGAAGCGATAGGGTCGATTGCTGTCTTGCTCGTTGATCTCGTGCTTCTGTAGCATGACATCGGCGAAGAGGGGCTGTTGCTTGAGCGTTTCGACAAATCCGATCATGTCATCTGGGTTTTTCGCTTCGGCTTGTATCTTGAGCGATTGCTTTTTGCCATCCGGTTCAAGCGAGAGAATGGCGATGGTTTTCGGCTTGGCGGCTTCAATCACCTTGAACAAGGCTTGCCAGGGCAGATTGAGTTGAGTGATGGCCTGGTTGATGGTCGCCAATTGCTTTTCGCTCATCTGCGGCATGGCGGTGGATGCTTCGTTCGCTGGATGCTTGGCGGCCAGTTTGTCGCGCGCGACGGTGAGCTCCCCGTCGAGTTGTTCGATGGCCAGCCCAGCTTCAGCATAGCGCCAAACGCCGGTGGCGCACACCAGGAAGCCGGCCGCCAACAGGCCGAGCGCGAGCGCGGAAGGGCGCGGCCGTGCGCGCTGGAAATCGATATTGACGCGCTTCACTGCCACACTCCGGATAGCGCAATGCGATGTGCTTGAGACCACGCGCCGGGCTTGCCCGGCCACTCGGCGATGTCCAGCCACTGCGCTTGCACGGGGGATTGCGGCAAGCGTGTGTCCGATGTGTGCGTGCCGACACAAAGCAGGCGCGAGGTCGGCAAGGCCATGTCGAGGTACAAGCGGTCGCGCTCGATCAAGGCCGGCAGTTCGGTCTCTAGACTGCCGCGCAGGGGAAACAGGCGGATGCTCTGCCAAGTTTTCTTGGCGAGAAAACCGAGGGTTACGCTACCCGGTTCCACCGTGGCGAACCACAGCGGCTTGTCGTCGATGCGCCGGCGCCAGGCATTGAATTCACTGACCAGGAAAGGCTGTATGGAGTCGATGGTGATGGCATGTTCGGCGCAGAGCTTGTGCAGCGCGTCTAGCCAAGCGCGTTCGACGGCGCACACCAGGATGTTCGAGGCGAATGGGTCGAGATCGGCGACCAACTTCCAGGCTTCAGCGGGCAGGCCGAAGACTTCTTCAAAGCGCGCCTGGATCAAGAGCTCGAGTTCGTCGCGACCGCGCACGCCTTGCGGCATGGCGAAGATAAAGTAGCGCACCAGTCGATCCGACAGCACCACTTGCGCATGCGCGCCGCGCCAGCCAGGCTCGCCCAGCGCGGCATTGAGGGGCGCGAGTATGGCGCTGTGTGTAGCGCTGTGTGTGGCGCCAGATGTGCTGGATTCCGTCGCTAGCGGCACGACGCTGTCGGCGCGTATTTCGCGGCCACGCCCTCCGCCCAGCTTGACCAGAACGGCGCGCTGGGTTTCGATGGAAATGCAGATAGTTTCACGCCGAAAGAGTGACACGCGACACCTCCTCCAGCGTGGTATCTCCGCGCTTAACCATATCCAGCGCGGCTTGGCGCAGGTAGCGCGTGCCACCCTTGCGGGCTTCGTCCTTGATGGTGGCGATGGGTTGCTTGGTCGAAATCATCTCTCTCAGCTTGTCCGTCAACGTCATGATTTCGGCGATGGCTTTGCGCCCCTTGTAGCCGGTGCCGCGACAATCGCCGCAGCCCTGGCCTTTCTTGAAAATGTAGTCGTGCGTTTGCGCCTCTTCCAGCCCGGTGGCGAGGAACTCCTCGGCGCTGGGGTGGTATTCCACGGCGCAATGCGGGCAGTTGGTGCGCATCAGGCGCTGCGCCCAAATGCCCGAAAGCGCCGAGGTGAGCGAGTAAGGGTCGATTTTCATGTAGGCCAGGCGATTGAATACGTCGAAAGAATTGTTGGCATGCAGTGTGGCATACACGGTGTGGCCGGTGAGCGCCGCCTGGATGGCCATTTCCGCCGTTTCCTGGTCGCGGATTTCGCCGACCATGATTTTGTCCGGGTCGTGCCGCAGGATGGAGCGTAAGCCGCGCGCAAATGTCAGCCCCTGTTTTTCGTTGACCGGAATCTGCTCAACGTCGTCGAGTTCGTATTCGACGGGATCTTCGATGGTGAGGAAGTTGTCGCGGCCGCTGTTGATTTCCGAGATCGCCGCATACAAGGTGGTGGTCTTGCCGCTGCCCGTGGGGCCGGTCACCAACAGCATGCCGTAGGGCAGATCGACCAGACGCCGCAGGGACTGCAGCGTCACCGGATCAAAGCCGAGGTCGTCCAGGCTCAAGGTGCCGTCCGCGCCGATCACCGTGCGTTTGTCGAGGATACGCAGCACCGCCGCCTGACCGTGGATGGTGGGCATGACCGAGACGCGGATATCCACGTTGCGGCCGCCATAGGCGACCTGGAATTTGCCGTCTTGCGGTACGCGGTGCTCGGCGATATCGAGTTCCGCGAGTACCTTGATGCGCGAGATGACTTGCTCGGCGATGTCGCTGCCATCGATGGTGGTGATGGGAATCAGCACGCCGTCGATGCGGTACTTGAGGCGTATGCCTTGTGGCACGCGGCGCAAATGCACGTCGCTGGCGCCGGCCTTGAGGGCGTCGTAGAGCGTCGAATTGACAATGCGCACCACCGGGCTGGTATCGGCGCTAATGGTCTTGAGCGAGAGGTCTTCGATGCCCGCCAACACGCTGGACGAATACGACGAGTCGCCTACCACGCTGTCCATGGCGCGGATGGACTCTTCCTGCTTGGCGAGATAGGCGTGCACATCGGCGCGCAGGGCGAGATGAAAATCAAGATGCGCGCCGGCCTGGGCTTCGAGCCAGTGTTGCAGGTTGATGTCGAAAGGGTCGGGAATGACGGCAAAAAGCCGCTGGTTGTCGGCGCGGAAGAGGGCGCAATCCTTTTGTAATGCTTTCGACAGCGACAAGAGTTCGAAGACGGGCGTGAACCCGAACATGTCGCTGGTTTCGCTGAAAGGATGGTCGAACAGTCCGGCCAGCGCGCGGATGTAGTCGCGCGGCGCCAGGCCGCTGGCGGCTTCGAGCTCTTCGAACGTAGTACGGCCGCTCAGGCGCGCGGCCTGGCGCGCGCGCTGTACATCGGCGCTGGCTAGTTGGACAGTGGGTGTGGCAGCCGGTTTGTCGGGGGCGTTCATTGAAGGCTTCCGGCCAAGTCAAAAATAGGCATATAGAGCAACACAACGATCCCGCCCACCACCAGGCCAATCACAGCCATTAGCGCCGGTTCAAACACCCGCGAAAACCAATCCAGCCAGCGTTCGATTTCTGCGTCGTAGTAGCGTGCACTTTTGGTGAGCATTTCACCCAGTTTGGCCGAACGCTCGCCTACGCGCAGGAAGCGCACTGCGACCGACGTAGTGAGACCGTGGCGCTCGAAAGCGGCGGTGAAGGACTCACCCGTGCGTATGGCTTCGGACGCACCGCGCAAGCCTTCTCCCATGGTCGGCGGCACAATTTCTTCCACCATTTGTAGTGCCACAACCACAGGTAGCCCGCCGTCCAGCAGCATGCCCAGCGTAAGATAAAGCCGCGCCAGTTCATAGAGCTTGACGCGCTCCGACAGACCGGGAATGCGGTGCAGCACAAAAGCCACGCCGCCGCGTTTGATGATGGCGCGCACGGCAAAGACTGCCCCGACCAGCAAGCTCACCAAACCGATTAGTACGCCGGTCGTGTGAGTGGCGGCGAAATTGCCCCAGGCGAGCATCATGGCCGAGAGAGCCGGTAACTCGCGGCCCGTGCCCTGATACACGGTAGCGAACCGTGGCACCACATAGCCGATCAAGAACAGGCTGACGCTGAAGCCCACAATCATCAAGACCGACGGGTAGATCAAGGCGCTGCGCACCTTGCTTCGCACCGCATCCAGACGCACGCGGTATTCGACGAATCGGGTTAACGCTTCGGGCAAATTGCTGGTCGATTCGGCGGCGCGCGCGATGCCTATGTAGAGTGGCGGAAAGATGCCGCCGGTTTCTTCCAGCGCCACCGAGAAGCTTTTACCTTCGCTGAACGAGCGTGAGATACGCGCCAGTACGGCGTGCGCATCGGGGCGACGCTCTTTTTCCAGCAGGGTATCTATGGATTCGACGATGCTCAAGCCCGCGTCCAGCAGGGCAAGAAGCTCTTGCGTAAATAACAGTAGCGAGAACGTGCTTTTGTTTTTGCGCCCTAGCGCATTAGTACCGCTGAGCTTGGTGACAGATACCGGTTTGACGGCCTGCGCGAGCGCTTGCGCGCGGGCATCGGTTTCGTTTAGCGCTTCGACGACGAGCGATACGATCTGATTCTGGCGCAGCGCCCGGACTTCGAATTGCATGGTTGTTCTAAATCAGTTCGTGCTGATCAGTTGGTGATGTCGGCGCCGTCGCCGGTACCACCGGGCGCGCCATCTTTCCCGTAGGAAAGAATTTCGAACTCTTTGTCATCGGCAGGCGAGCGATACAGGTAAGGCTTGCCCCAGGGATCCGGTGGGATGGCCTTCGACATGTAAGGGCCGTTCCACTTGGTTTCACTGGCGGGTTTGACCAGCAGTGCGTTCAAGCCCGCTTCGGTGCTGGGGTAGTGGCCGGTGTCCAGGCGGTAGGTGTCCAACGCTTTGGAGAAGGCCTCGATTTGCGCCTTCGCGGTCACCGTTTCAGATTTGCCGATTTGCGAGAAGTAACGCGGGCCGACATAAGCCGCCAGCAAGCCGATGATGGCAACGACGACCAGCAATTCAAGCAGGGTGAAGCCGCGTTCACGACCGAAGCCTGTGCAACGGGTTGGTGTATCAGTGTGGTTAGGGGTTTTGCGCATTGAGTTGTTTATAACTTTCATACCGGGTTAGCACTTCGGGCACGTACAGCCGAGTTTCCTTGTACGGAGGGATGTTTTTGGCGTAGCGCAATACAGCATTTTCGCCGGCATTGTAGGCGGCCAGCGCCAAATGCGTGTCGCCATCGAACCGGGTCAGCAAATCTCTCAGATAACGCACGCCGCCATCAAGATTTTGTGCGACGTCCTTGCGATTTGTCACGCCATAACGGGCAGCGGTGGCCGGCATGAGTTGCATGGTGCCGATGGCGCCTTTGGGCGATACCGCCTGGGCATCGAAACCGGATTCGACGTGGATGACCGCGCGCACCAGATCCGGATCCAGTCCGTGGCGCATTGCGGTGAGGTCAATAAGGGGCTTGAGTTTCGCTCGGCGCTCGATCAGTTGCGCGCTGGCTTTCCTGGCGGGTTTGCCTCCCAGCGCCGGCGCTTCTTCGCGAAGGAACACCCGGTAGCTGGAGTCGTAAGGCTGGCTGGAAAAGCTCGGCGTACCATCCAACCCATACGAGACATAGATCGCGCTTGCGGCCATTGCGCTGCCGGCATGCGCGCAAGCCGCCGCCGTTGCGCAGAGGGCAATGAATGTCTTCAATGTGAGTCGAGATAAAGCCATGGTTTTGATCACGTATGCAGCCGTATTGACCGGTCGAGCTAAGCCACTGATTTGGCCACTTGAAACTAACCGTTTTTACTATAACGGCAGGCAGAAGCAAGATCATAACAAACTGAACCGACTACACCGAATAAAGCCTGTGACAAATTGTTGCCGGGCCGGGGTCTTGTTACGAGGTGGCCCCGCAGAGTGCGTAATATTTATTTACGCTTATGCCGGTGCCAGGGGGCGAATTCTATCTATTACTATCGTTATAGGGAATGGTCGCTTTTGCCGCAGACCAGGGGAAAACGCCTCAAGCGCATCGCGATGCTGCCATGCTGCGTTCGCACATTTTTTCATGATATCCAACTTTTTGGCTCTTGATTGAAATTATCTATAGCGATGCACAACATATTTGATTGGCGGGCCGACATCGACCTGACTATAGTCAGCGCAACGTCTTGAGTATAACTTTAGTTATATAAAAATGACGGACTTGGTTGGGTGCGAAACGGGTGGCGATTAGGAGGGGCAACAAGGCTATTGTGGCGTGTCTATTCCGCCATTTCGCTAGAGGGGGCGGAGCCTTATGCAGTACGGACCTAAGCCATGGGCACCAAAGCGGAGGGGGACAACCAAGAACAATAATTTATTTACCGCGACCTGCGCTCAGCGCATTGCGCGCGCTTCTGAGGCGGCCGAAGTTTGGCCGCCTTTTTTATGGGTGGCCGCATACATCGATGGATATTAATGGCGTCGATTGGGGGCTTGGATGCTGCGGCGCAGCGGGTGCAATGTTGATTGGTGCGCTTGATGCCGGGCCAGTTATTTTCTATTTGACAGCCACGAACGTACTGCTATATTGCAGTAAAGCTGGCAGTTGGCTATAACGAAAGACATAAATAATTTAGTCTTGATTTGTATTTTTTGACAAGTCGCTGGAATATCCAAATTCCAGGCAACCACGGGGAGGAGCTAAATATCATGAAACGCAGAGACTTTTTGAAGTTCGGCGCGACCGCGACCACGGCGACGCTGGTCTCCGGGTCGGTCGGCTTGCTGAGTTTTTCGCAGCGTGCCAGCGCCTCGACGATATCAATAGTGCTCAACGCAGTGGCGGGCGACATCACCATGGTCGATGGCAGCAGCGTGCGGGTGCTGACCTTCAGCCAGAACAACGCGCCGTCTTTTCCGGGGCCCACCATCCTCGCCCAGGAAGGCGATTCCGTGCAGGTCACGCTCAACAACAGCTTGAATACCGGCGTGGTGTTTGCACTGGGCGGCACAAACATTCGCCAGTATGTGGGCGCCTCGAGTAGCGTGACGACGACGTTCGCCGTGCCGCGCGCCGGCACCTACCTCTACTACGACGATCAGAACAACGGCGTGAACCGCGTGCTCGGCCTGCACGGTGCGCTGGTGGTGATGCCGTCTGGCTACAGCAACCAGTCCTTCGCCGGCGCGCCGACTTTCATGCGCCAGTACAAATGGCTCATCGGTTCGGTTGATACCAACTGGTCCAATCAGATCAGAACCAATGGCGCCAGCTACGTCAGCAGTCTGAATCCGAGCAGCTATCAGCCGCGCTACTTTACTTTGAATGGCAAGAGCTACCCGCATACCGACGACGATTCGAAAACGGCGCCGTACGGCTTATACGGTCAGGCCGCGCTGCTTCGTTTGCTTAATGGTGGCGGCATGATCAACTCGCCGCATTTTCACGGCAATCATGTCGAGATACTCAGCGTCAACCGTCAGAACTACGCCAGCAATCGCAAGAAGAAGGACATCGTGCCGATGTTCCCACTCGATACGCGCGATGTGCTGCTGCCCTTCATCCAACCGCCGGACGCTTATCCTCCTATCACCACGCAGGCTCAGGAATTCCCCATGCACTGCCACAGCGAAATGTCGCAAACGGCCGGTGGCGGGCAATATCCCAATGGCCTGCATGTCTTTATGCACCTGGGCGTGGCGCCGCCCAGCGAGCCCACACTCTAAGAAAATCGGAGGAGAAAAATCATGGCATGTACACACAATATCAACGGCGTCGGCGGCACGTGCGGTCTCAATATCCAGGTGAGCCCCACGGTCGGCGGGCTGGTTTCCAATCCCGATGCGACCTTTATACGCTCACCCTTCCTGGGCGGCAGCGCCACCATCAACGGCACCGCGGTGAAGGTATGGGGCTTTAACGACGGCTACAGCGGCTTGCAGACCGGGCCCTTTCCGTCGCCGGCCATACGCGTTCGCCAAGGCCAGATTGTCCACACTAAAATTTATTCCCCGTCGATGCCTCACACCATTCACCATCACGGCATCGAGCCGCAGCAGATTTTCGACGGCGTCGGTCATACCTCTTACGACATCCTCGGCTTTTACACCTATCAATGGCGCCCGCATCAGGCCGGTACCTACATTTATCACTGCCACACCAACACCGTGCTGCATGCGGAAATGGGCATGTACGGTGCGCTGATCGTCGATCCGCCCAAGGGCCAAGGCTGGGCGGCCGACAACACGACGCAGTACAACGTCGAGCGCGTGTGGGCGGTGGATGACATCGACAGCTCCTGGCATTGCCTGGACTGGGATGCGGCGGTGTGCAGCGGCGATGCGGGGCTCAACAATTTCAACCCGGACCTGTTTTGCATTACCGGCAAGGGCCAGGCGGAACTGAATACGGACGCTAATCTTGCATCGCCCGCCGTGGCGATCAAATGCAGCCGTGGCCAGACCGTGATGCTGCGCTACATCGTGGCCAGCTATGTGCCGCAGCGCATCACTTTCGATAGCCGGCTGGGTGATGTCATCGTCATCGCGGAAGATGGCCGCGTGTTGCCGCAACAGAACAACCTCGGCACCGGCGCTGTTATCGTTGGCACCTCGGCCGAGCGTTTCGACATCATCCTGCGTCCGAACACGGCGGGTACCAAGATACCGGTCACCATCGAGTTCCTGAACTACCGCTGTGTCAGCGGTACGCCCAGCGTAATCGGCAGCATCAAGGGCTATGTGAATGTGAGTTAAAGGGGAAATATTAGCGATGACGACCTACGTCGTCAGCTTGTGCCGGCCACAGTCGCAAGACTGTGGCCAATTTTTTGGTGAGTCGCGATGGCGGTTTGACAGCCTGGTCCCCCCGCCCGGAGTCGAACCGGGATCTGCCGCTTAGGAGGCGGCTGTTCTATCCATTGAACTACGGAGAGGTGAGGGCGCGTATTCTAACTCGGCTGCGCCACTTCGCTATAATCCCACCATGGCATTTCCGTCGCCATCGGCGAAGGTGATATTTCTTACCGCCAGCTTCGCATTGTTTGCAGCCCGTTTGCTGTATTTTTGGGCCGCACCTTCATGTCATTCACACATCTCACTCGAAAGGATAAGTGCCTCATGTATCGAGTGCTAAAACTCGTCGTCGTTGGTTTGCTTTGCTTGCGGCTTACCGACGCTATTGCGGCCGAAGTACCCGCCATCGCCAGCGTGGCGCCAGAGTTCGCCTTGCCGGATCAAAATGGGCGCACTGTGCGTCTGGCGGATTTTCGCGGCAAGTGGGTGGTGCTGTATTTTTATCCCAAGGACGACACGCCCGGTTGCACCGAAGAGGCCTGCACTTTCCGCGACGACATCGCCAAGCTCAACGTGCTGGGTGCGCAAATCCTTGGTGTGAGTCTCGACGACAGCGCATCGCACGCCGCCTTCGCCAAGAAGCACAATCTGCCCTTTCCGCTGCTGGCTGACACTGAGGCCAAGACCGCCGCGCGTTATGGCGCCGTGACTGATTTGTGGGTGGCGCGTTTTGCCAAGCGCTATACTTTTCTCATCGACCCGCAAGGACGCATTGCCAAGACGTACTTAAAGGTCGATACCGCGCGTCATTCCGGCGAGCTGATAGCTGATTTGCAACACTTGCAATCCCTGGCCGCGAAATAATATGCCGATACTCACTCTGGAAAACGGCTGTTTGGCGTTCGGCCATGTCGCCCTCCTTGATCATGCCGCCTTGCAGCTCGACCCCGGCGAACGCGTTGCTTTGATCGGACGCAATGGCAGTGGCAAATCCAGTCTGCTACGGGCGCTGATCGGTGTGGGTGCGCTGGACGACGGACTTATCTGGCGGCAGCCCGATCTGCGCATCGCCTACGTGCCGCAGGAACCGGATTTTTTGCCCGAGCAAACCGTTTATGAAGCCGTCGCCGCCGGCTTGGGGGAGACCAGCCGCGTGCTGATCGACTATCACGATACGGTGCAGCGGCTGGCACACGACAATTCGGAGGCATTGCTCGCGCATTTGCACGACTTGCAGGCCACGCTGGAAAACAATGACGGTTGGACGCTCAGTACGCGCGTCGAGCAGGCGCTATCCCAATTGGGTTTGTCCGGCGAGGCCCGTGTGGGCGAGTTATCCGGCGGCAATATCAAGCGTGTGGCGCTGGCTCAGGCCTTGGTGGGTGACCCCGAGGTACTTTTGCTCGATGAGCCGACCAACCACCTCGATCTCGATGGCATATTCTGGTTGGAACAACTCATTAACGGTTTCAACGGGGCTGTTATCGTCATCACCCATGACCGCCGATTCCTAGACTCCGTGGCGACGCGGGTGGTGGAACTCGACCGTGGCAAGTTGACCAGTTTTCCTGGAAGTTTTTCCGCCTTTCAGAAGCGCAAGGCGGACATGCTTGAAGCTGAAGCGCAGCAAAGCCAGAAGTTCGACAAGCTGTTAGCGCAGGAAGAAGTGTGGATACGCAAGGGCGTCCAGGCGCGCCGTACTCGCGATGAGGGCCGTGTGCGACGTCTGGAGCAATTGCGCCGCGAGCGGGCCGCACGGCGCGAGCGGGCCGGCGGGGTGAGCTTTGCGCTGGAGCGCGGCGACCGGTCGGGCAAGATGGTCGCCGAGCTGGAAAATGTCTCTAAGCATTATGGCGATAAGGCCGTCGTGCGGGATTTTTCCTGCCGCATACTGCGCGGTGACAAGATCGGTCTCATCGGGCCCAACGGTGCCGGTAAGACCACGCTGATCAAACTCATACTCGGCGAAATTCAGCCGGACAGCGGCTTGGTGCGTCTGGGCTCCAAGCTGGCAGTGGCGTATTTCGATCAGTTTCGCGCGGCGCTGGACGATAACGCCACGCTGACCGATGTCATCAGTCCCGGTGGTGATTACGTCGAGATCGGCGGCGAGAAAAAACATGTCATCAGCTATCTCGAAGACTTTCTTTTTCCAGCAGCGCGCTCACGCTCACCGGTGAAATCCCTTTCTGGTGGTGAACGCAATCGCCTCTTGCTGGCGCGCCTCTTCAGCCGGCCGGCCAATGTCATCGTGCTCGACGAGCCGACTAACGACCTCGACATCGAGACATTAGAGCTGCTTGAATCGTTGTTGCAGGATTACGCTGGCACGGTGTTCCTCGTCAGCCATGACCGCAGCTTTCTCGACAACATTGTTACCCAGGTCATCGCGGCCGAAGGTGAGGGTGTCTGGCGCGAATACGTCGGGGGCTATGAGGATTGGCAGCGTCTGCGCACGCAACAAGACGTCAAGCTCGCAGCAACGACGCTATCGGAAAAACGCGAGGGTGACGAAAAACGTCGCGCGCCCAAAAGCAAGCTGTCCTACAAGGAAGCGCGCGAACTGGAAGCGCTGCCAGAGCGCATCGCCGCGCTGGAAGCGGAGCAGGCCGACATCACCGCGCGGCTGGCCGATCCGGCACTGTATCGGGAGGCAACGAATGAAGCGCTCGCCTTGAAGGAAAGTCTCGAGAAGCTGGAGGCCGAGATCGCGCGGGCCATGCAGAGTTGGGAAGAACTGGAACAGCGCGCGGTGAGTTGATACGAATCTTTCAACCACAGATGAACGCCCCACCAGCAACCGTGATTAAAGTCAAGCGATTGTCGGGTTCCATGGCGCATTATTTTTGAGCATGGCGTTCATGATGGTTATCAACTTTCGCATACAAGCGACGATGACGACCTT
>JAYUNL010000113.1:0-1830 GCA_043761745.1 Rhodocyclaceae bacterium | reverse complement strand
GCGCGCATGACCGCGACCAATTGCGCGACATCGGCGGGCTCATGGGCCGCGGAGAGCGTGATGCGCAAGCGCGCTGTGCCCTCGGCTACCGTCGGCGGGCGGATGGCCGGGACCAGGATGCCTTGTTCACGCAATTTGCCGGCCACCGCAAGCGCCGCTTCGTTGCCGCCGATGATGAGCGGCTGAATCGGAGTTTGCGAAGGCGCAAGCCCCGCGCCTGCCAGTCCAACCTTGAGCGCACCGACCAGTTCGGCCAGACGTTCGCGCCGCCATGCTTCTTCGCGCATCACTTCAAGGCTCGCCTCAACCGCCGCGGCGAGCAATGGCGGGCTCGCGGTGGTGAACATATAGGTTCGCGCCCGCTGCAAAACGGTTTCCACCACCTCATTTTCTCCCGCGACGAAGGCGCCGCAGACACCCGCTGCCTTGCCCAGTGTACCCACATAAACTATGCGCGGCGAAGCCAGGCCGAAGTGCGCGAGCACGCCCCGCCCACCCTCGCCGAGCACGCCAAAGCCGTGGGCGTCATCCACCATCAGCAATGCGTCGTGGCGCTCGCACAGCGCCAGCAGCACTGGCAGCGGGGCGATGTCCCCGTCCATGCTGAACACACCATCGGTGACGACCAGCTTCGTTCTCGCCGGCGACGCCGCCAGCGCTTTATCAAGGTAATTCACGTCGGCGTGCGGGTAGCGGTTGACCTGGGCGCGCGACAAGCGCACCCCGTCGATCAGCGAGGCGTGGTTGAGCTCGTCGCAGAAAATGGCATCGTCGCGACCGGCAAGCGCGGTGACCGTACCGATGTTGGCCTGGTAGCCGGTGGAAAAATGCAATGCGCGCGGAAGCGCGACGAACTCTGCCAGCCTGTCCTCAAGGCGCTCGTGCAGGATGCTGTGTCCTGTCACCATGGGCGAGGCGCCGGCGCCCACGCCGTAGCGCAGCGCCGCCTCGACCGCCGCCTGGACGATGCGCGGGTGGTTGGCGAGCCCGAGGTAATCGTTGCTGCAAAAAGCAAGGTAGGCGCGCCCCTCGACGCTGACGCGCACGCCCTGCGGCCCCTCGATGGCCATGCGGCGGCGGATCAGGCCGCGGCGCCCGAGTTCATCGAGCTGCACGGCCAGGCGTTGATGCGTCATGGGGCAAGTCTCAGCGTTAGCCGAACACCAATTGTCAATGAATTGTCCAGACCTCACCAACCAATTTAACATGCATAAAATTACGCAAATTCGCCTACAAGGTAGATGTGGTGCGGTCTAATGGCATATTCCATGATGACTGTGTACATGCAAATGGATCAGAGAAATATATCAATACTGGAATAAAAAATGTTCGGCTTACGCTGAGACTCCGCCCGTCATGTCTGAGGCGCTGGAATGTGCGGCGTTCGCCGTGCCTACGAGGGAGTTGGGTTGAAGGGCCACCTAAACTCTAACCAGGGAGCAAAGGAACATAAGCAGAACCCGTATTCTAACTGATTATTTTTCTTGCCCTGCCCGCGCCCGCCTAGAATCGCCAAGTCCTTCAAAATCTCCTTGGGATTCCTGCCCGTGCGCGTTCTGCGGTGCGGAGCGGACTGCAGGTGCTGGCCAACCTGCGCAAACCGGTGATGGACAACGAGGCGAAAGTGGTCCTGTTCGATGCGAACCCAGTACCAGATAGGATAAGATCGTTCCAAAAGGAGGGAAGCAATGAGTCTCAAAGGCAAAGTGGCATGGATCACCGGCGGCGGCAGCGGCATCGGCCTCGCCGGAGCGCTGGAACTCGCCAAGGCCGGCGCGCACGTCATCATTTCCGGCCGCACCGACGCGACCAACGCGTCGGCGCTGAAGA